>CAZUUP010000525.1:0-4332 GCA_964623105.1 uncultured Akkermansia sp. | reverse complement strand
GTTTCCGGAGGAGGTTTTCCCACGTGGATTTTCGCCCGGCGAATTTTCGAGGCAAAGCGCGGGCACGCGGCGCTGGGCTGGGCTTCGGTGTGGTCAACCGGGGTCGCCACTGCGCTGGGCGGGCGGGAGTCAAAAGCGGGCGGGGACGCCCGCGGGCCGGTTGGGGGACGGGTCAGCTTGTGCCGGTGGCGTCGGGGCTGGTCCAGAAGGCGTAGAGACTGGCGTGGCGGAGGTGGAAGCGGATTTTTACGGGGCGACCGGAAACAGCAGCGAGGTCGGCGGCACCCTGCCACTTCACGGGTTGGAGGGTGCGGTCGGTGCGGAGGGGGACGCTGTTCTCAAGCGTGAAGGGGGCGATGGGCCGGTTGTCGGGGTCGAGGATTTCGGCGCGGAGTTCGCCACCGGCAGCGGCGGCCAGATTTACGAAGAGATGGCGGCCGGCGAATTGCACGGGGCGCGTGGTGACGGAGGCGGCGGTGTCGCCGGCGTCGAGGGACGCGAAACCGTCGCGGCGCAGGGTGGCGAGGCCGGTGCTGCCACCGCCGTCGGGGAAGCCGGGCGCGCCGCGGCGGGCGCTGAAGTAGAAGTGGAGTTTGTCGCCGATGAGGACGGGCGGGGTGGCGGCGGGTTGGACGTTGCCCCAGTTCCACGCGCCGCGTTCCTCGGACATGGCGAGGAAGGGGCGGCGGTCGGGGCGATGGAAATGGAAGCCGTCGCGGCTGAAGCCGAGACAGACGTCGTTGAGCTCGGGGCGTCCGAGGTCGGGGTTGGCGGCTCCGCGCCAGAGGGTGTAGAAGCCGAGCATCACGCTTTCGTAGGGGACGGCGTCGATGTTGGTGAGCTGGGGTTGAAAGGTAGAGCCGGGGAGCGCGGGATCGAGGGCGTCGGCACCGACCCACCAATGGCGGGCTTCCTTGCCCCAATCGGCTCCGGCGATGGGGTCGGCGCATTCGTAGTAGCGACGGCAGCGGCCGATGGCGGTGCTGGAATCTTTGCGGAGGCTGTAGATCCAGACTTTGCGAAACGGGTTCCAACCGACGGTGCTGCGGGGGTAGATGGAACCGCTGCGACCAGCGGGTTCGCTCCAGCGGATGCCGTCGGGCGAGGTGTGAATCTGGAAATACCATTCGACCTTGCCGCCCTGGGCGTCGCGATGGCTGCGGAAGAATTTGAAGCGGCGCGCGGGGTCGGCGGGGTCGAGCCAGATGCTGGTGGAATCGCGGTCGCCGGCGTGGACGATGTTGGTGCCGGGGCGGATGCTGAAAGCGGGTTTGCGCCAGCGGATGCCGTCGTCGGAAATCGCGCAACAGGTGGCGTGCCGCCAGCCGGCCATGTACCAGAGTTTGAAATTTTTTTCGCGGGGATCGAACCACACACCGTCGCCAAGGATGGCGGCCATGGGTGGCTGGCCGTCGGGCCGCTCCCACGGCTGGTCGGGGGTGATGAGAGGATTGGCGGGATGGAGTTCGGGGCGATGAAAGCGGCGTTGGAGGGTGGTGGATTCGATGAGGAAATCATCGACGAACAACTGGCGACCGCGATCGATGGGGATCACGGCGGGCGGTTGGGTGAGGTAGAACGGGAGCGGGGCGGGTTTGAGGACGGGTGTGGAGGTGGATGGGGGCCAAGCAGCGGGGAGGCGGATGCCGTTGTAGAGGAGTTCACCTTCGCCGACGGGGGAGGGTTTGGGGGTGGTGGCTGCCGTCGCGCGGAGGAATGCGGGCGCAAGGCTGGTGGCGAGGGAGGCGACGAGGAATCGGCGGCGGCTGATGGGGGGCGGGTGAGTGATCACGTGCCGGAGATGGACGACCGCGAGGGACGGGAAATTTGGGTTGGTTGACGGATTGATGCGGAAGGCGTGGCGGTGCAGGGTTCTGCCGGTCGTGGATGATTGGGAAGGTTGTGGCACGACGGCGGCGCGGTGGGGATGCCGCACCGGGCCGGGGTTGCGAATTTGACAAGGGAATTGGGGGCAGGGGGAATGGGAAGGGGGCGGCGCTGGTGGCTTCGGGACGAAAAACAAAAAACCCCGGCGGTGAGGCCGGGGTTGGTGGGTGTTGGGCGGGGGAATTATTTCATCCGGTTGAAGGTGCCCTGGAGGATTTCCCAGTCGGCCTTGCCGGCGACTTTGGCGCGGCTGTTGGTGATGATGTCGGCCTCGAGTTTGTTTTTGGTGGGGCGGTTGGTTTTGTAGAAGATCCCGAATTTACCGGGGAAGGGGTCGTCGGCGAGTTTGTAGGCGGCCATTTCGTTGGTGACATCGTGGTCGGCGGGGACGAGGTCAAACTTGCCGCCCTTGCGGGGGTTGGAGCTGTCGAAGGCGCCGGGGTAGAACTCGATGCATTCGCTGAGGCACTCGATGAAGCTGAAGCCGTCGTGGTCCATGGCGGCTTCCATCATCTGGAGGACGTGGTTGGCGTTGGTGTGGGTGGTGCGGGCGACGAAGGTGGCGCCGGCGGCGATGGCCTGCTTGAGGGGATTGATGGGCTGGTCCACGGCACCCCAGAGGTCGGTCTTGCTCTTGAAGCCGAGGGGCGAGGTGGGGGAGGTCTGTTTCTTGGTGAGGCCATAGACGAAGTTGTCCATGACGACGTAGGTCATCTTGATGTTTTTGCGGGCGGTGTGGTTGAAGTGGTTGCCGCCAATGGAGAAGGCGTCACCGTCGCCGCCGAACACGAAGACGTGGAGGTCAGGGCGACTGAGGGAGACGCCGCTGGCGAAGGGGAGGGCGCGACCGTGGATGTAGTGGGCACCATGGGCCTGAACGAAGTAGGGGAAGCGGCTGGAGCAGCCGATGCCGGCGACGGTGGTGATTTTTTCGTGCCAGATTTTGCGCTTCTCGATGAGTTTGAAGTAGAGGGCCAGGACGGAGAAGTCGCCGCAGCCGGGGCACCAAGTGGGGT
This sequence comes from uncultured Akkermansia sp., assembly GCA_964623105.1. Lineage (GTDB taxonomy): Bacteria > Verrucomicrobiota > Verrucomicrobiia > Limisphaerales > BJHT01 > BJHT01. The sequence continues at coordinate 1,429 of CAZUUP010000525.1, read as the reverse complement.
GGTCGGCGGCGACGTCTTTCTTGGTGAGGCCCTTGCGGTCGGCGGCGGCGATGGCGGGCACGGGTTCCGCCGAGGTGCGGGTGGTGCGGGGGAGGACTGCGTTGGGGATGGCGATGGTCGTCATGGTGATGGTGGGTTGAGCGTTTTTAAATGGAGGTTTGGATCAGGCTTCGCCCTGTTTGATGGCCTGAGCGAGGGTGCGGGTGCGGTCGAGGATTTCCTTGACCTTCCAGGTGAGGCCGTCGGTCTTGGTGATGCTGCGGATGCGCGGGTCGCAATAGCGGCTGCGGAGGATGGCGGCGAGCTGGCCGAAGCCGTAGAGGTTTTCGTCGTTGAGTTCGACGACGAAGACGTGCTTGAAGCCGCGGAAGAGCTTTTCGAGGTCGTTGGGGAGCGGGTTGAGATGGCGGAGGTGGAGGCTGGAGAAGGCATCGCCAGTGGCGCGAGCACGATCGACGGCTTCGCGGAGGGGGCCCTGGACGCTACCCCAGCCGACGAGGAGGACCTGGCCTTCGTTGGCGCCGTAGATCTGGGGAACGGGCAGTTCCCAGGAGAGCGCGCGGAGCTTGTTGCGGCGCTTGGCGTTCATCTTGACGTGGAGCTTGGGGGAACCGGTGGGGTGGCCAAGCTCGTCGTGTTCGAGGCCGGTGACGACGGGGTATTTGCCGCTGGCGACGCGGGTGCCGGGAGCCAGATGGCGGGTGATGCCGTCGGTGGCGGAGAGGTCGTAGGGCTTGTGATCCTGGACGGGGGTGAGGTCGGGGGAAATGTCCTGACAGATGGCCTTGAGGTCGGGTTCGTCGAAGGCCTCGATGCGGGTGGCGATGCCCTGATCGGTGAGGAGCATGACGGGCGTGCTGTATTTGCGGGCGATGTTGACGGCCTCGATGGCGGCGTAGAAGCACTCCTCGACGTTGGCCGGGGCGATGACGACGCGCGGGCTGTCGCCGTGGGCGCCAAAGCAGGCGATGTTGAGGTCGGACTGTTCAATGCTGGTGGGCATGCCGGTGGAGGGACCGCCGCGCTGGACGTCAACAACGACAAGGGGCACCTCGGCCATGACGGCCCAGCCGATGGCCTCGGATTTGAGGGAGATGCCGGGGCCGCTGGAACCGGTGACGGCGACGCGGCCGGCATAGCTGGCGCCGATGGCCATGGAGACGGCGGCCAGTTCGTCCTCGCACTGGATGAATTCGCCGCCGTAGCGGGGGAGTTCGCGGCGGAGGAGTTCCATGATGTCGGACCAGGGGGTGATGGGATAGCCGGCACCGAAGCGGACGCCGGCAGCGATGAGGCCGTAGGCGAGGGCCTCGTTGCCGTTCATGACGATCTGAGCGCGGCCTTTGGTCTCGGCGGGGTAGAACTGGTAGGTCTTGAGGAGGTTTTCGAGGCTGTGGTTGTAGCCGGCGGTGAAGCAGGTGAGGGCATT
>CAZUUP010000524.1:0-4336 GCA_964623105.1 uncultured Akkermansia sp. | reverse complement strand
GGCACCCGGAGCATGAGGTTGTCCACCCGCAACTGTTTGGTGCGTTCGGTGAGCGCGAGGGTGTCGTCCATTTAAAATATGCCGCCGTCAATTTTGAGGGCGGAGCCTGTGATATAGGCGGCGTCGGCACAAGCGAGAAAGCGGACGGCGGCGGCGACTTCCTCGGGGCGGCCGAAGCGGCGCATGGGGACGCGGGCGGCGGCGGCGCGGCGTTCCTCGGGACCGAGGGAGGCGAGGGCTTCGGTTTCGATGTAGCCGGGGCAGACGGCGTTGACGGTGATGCCGATGCGGGCGACCTCCTTGGCGAGGGATTGGGTGAGGGCGAGGACGCCGGCCTTGGCGGCGGCGTAGCTGGTCTGGCCGGCGGGAGCGAGCCAGGCGCTGAGGGAGCCGAGGTTGATGATGCGGCCGTGCCGCTGGCCGATCATGGTGGGCAGGACGGCTTGGGAACCGTGGAAGGCGGCGTCAAGGTTTACGGCGAGGACGCGGTGCCAGGATTCGGGCGTGAGGTTGGCGAGGAGGGCGTCTTCGTGGGTGCCGGCGTTGTTGACGAGGACGTCGAGGCGGGCGTGTTGGGCGACGATGGTTTCGACTGCGCGCGTCCATTCGGCGCGGTTGGTGACATCGAGGGTGAGGGCGTGGCAGCGGGCGGGGAACTCGGAGCAGAGGGCGTCGGCGTGGTCGCGGCGGGAGTGGATGGCGAGCCAGACGACGTTTTGCGGGGCTTCGGTGAGAAAGGCGCGGGCAATGGCCTGGCCGAGGCCGCCGTTGCCGCCGGTGATGAGGATGACGCGGGGGTCCATGCGGGCGGGCGCTACTTGGGTTGGGGGGCGGTGCGGGCGACGCCGGCGGTGAGATAGGCAAAGAGGTCGCGAATCTGGGCTTCGGTCATGGCTTCGAGGAGGCCTTCGGGCATGAGGGAGGTGAGGGAGGCTTGGAGGGATTGGAGGTCGCGGCGGGCGATGACGAGTTTGTTCTGGTTGAGGTCGGATATGGTTACGGACTGGGGAGTGTTCTCGAGGAGGAAGCCGGTGAGGGACTGGCCGTCCTTGGTGGTGACGTTGAAGGCAGTGTATTCCTCGCGGATGGCGAGGCTGGGATCGACGATGGCGGGGAGGATGAAGTCGAGGTTGTCGCGTTCGTAGCCGGTGAGGTCGGGGCCGATGTTCGCGCCTTCGTTGTTGAGTTTGTGACAGTTGGCGCAGACGAGTTTGAAGAGTTCGCGCCCGGATTTGGCGTCGCCTTTGCCGGTGGCGAGGAGGGCGCGGACCCTGGTGATTTGCGCTTCCTTCTCTTCGGAGCTCTTGGTGAGGCGGCCCCAGTGTTTTTGGATCAGGGCGGTGCAGGCGGGGTCTTTGAGGTTCTGCATCGCGAGGAGGTTGGCGATGGTGATTTGTTCCTTCGTGAGGCGGGCGGTGTCCACTGCGGCAAGGAGTTCTCGCGCCCAGCCGGCGCGGCTGGCGAGGGCGGTCTGGGCGGCGGCGCGGGCTTTGGGAGGGAGGGTCGCGTAGGCGCCGAGGAGGGCGCGGGGTATCTCGGAAGTATTGAAGCGTTGGAGGGCGTTGACGAGTTCGAGCAGGGTGGCTTCGGATTTCTCGGCACGGAGTAGTTCCAAGAATACGGGAACGGCGGCGGCGATGCCACGTTCGGCGAGGAGGACCATGAGTTTGCGGCGTTCGGCGTCGGGAGTTTTGCGGTCAGTGACACGCGCGAGGGCGGCTTCGGCGGCGGGCGGATGACCGAGGCGCAGGGCGAAGCTTATGAGCGTGGGCGTGGGTGGCTGGCTGGTCCAGACTTCGGCGACGCGCTGGCGGAGTTCGGGCGGGATGGTGGCGAGGGCGTCGCCTTGCAGGCCTTCTTCCATGCCGGTGATGAGTTTGGTGGTGTCGTCGGGGGTGGGGGCGAGGGTGAAGAGGCGGGCGGCGGTGCGGAGGTTGTCGTCGGTGCGCTCGGCGGTGTAGCGGCGGCCGAGACGTTGGACGATGAACTGACTGACAATGGGAGTGTGCCAGAAGGTGCTGTCCTCGAAGAGACTGAGGATGCGGTCGCGGTCGGTGACGGCTTTGTTTTCGAGGGCCCACCAGAGGAGGAGCGGGATGTGTTTGTCTTGGGCGTCGTCGGCGCGGAGGAGTAACTCACGGACGATGGGGAGGGCGTCGGGGCCGGGGAGTCGTTTGCAGGTGCTGGCGAGTTGGGCGCGGACTTCGGGGCTTTTTTCGACCCGGGCGCGCTGGAGGGCGGCGGCTTGAAGGGCGGGGGATATCTTCTTGGAATCGCCAATCAGGCGGAGGGTCCAGAGGCGGATGAATTCGTCGGGATGGGCGAGGGTTTGGAGGGCGAAGGTGTCGTCGAAGCCGCCGCAGGCGTTGACAGCCCAGAAGAATTCGAGGGGGGAGTTATCAGTAATCAGTGGGGAAGTAATCAGTGGGGAAGATGGCTTGGGAGACTGATTACTGATTACTGGCTTACCGATTACTAACTGTTTAAGGCGGGGGAGGAGGGAGGCGTCGGCGCGGTCATAGAGGAGGCGGAGGGCGGTCTGGCGGAACCATTTGTTCGGATGGGTGAGATGGTCGGCGAGGTCGTCGCGGGAAAGTTGGGCGAGGTCGAAGGGTTTGCTGCCTTTGGCACCGGGGAGGTGGAGGCGGTAGATGCGGCCGGATTCCTTGTCCCAGGTGTCACGGGGATCGAGGTGGCTCAGGCGGGTGTCGCACCAGTCGGCGATGTAGATGGCACCGTCAGGGCCGGTCTTGATGTCCACGGGGCGGAACCATTTTTCGGGGGTGGTGACGAGGGTCGCGGTGTCGGTGGTGCGGAAGGTGGAGGTGTCGTGGTGGAGGTCGCTGGCCTGGACGCGGCTGGTGAGGGCCATGCCGGCGACGATCTGGCCGCTGAGTTGCGGGATGGCGCCGCCTTCGTAGATGAGCATGGCCTGCGGGAAGCGGGGTTTGTAGCCGGAGTGCGCCATGTGCTCGAACCAGCCGAAGGAGTAGGGATTCATGAGCGGGCCGTGTTTGCCCCAGCCCTTGATGTAAGCGCCGCCCTGCTCGTAGTGGACGCCGCGGGTGTCGCCGTAGTTGGTGCCGGAGAAGGCGCGGCCTTTGCGGTCGAACTCGAGGCTGTAGGTGTTGCCGCCACCTTCGGCGAAGACTTCGAATTCACGGGTGCGCGGGTGGTAGCGCCAGATGGCCTGGCCGAGGAAGCGGATGCCTTTGATGGTGGCGGTGCAGGTGCTGCCGTGCGCGCCGTAGAGCCAGCCGTCCGGTCCCCAGGCGAGACTGTTCGCGCCGGAGTGCGTGTCCTCGATGCCGAAGCCGGAGAGATGCACCTCGGGGTCGCCGTCGGGGCGGTCGTCGCGGTCGCGGTCGGGGTAGAAGAGGAGATAGGGAGGATTCAAAACCCACACGCCGCCGCGGCCGGTGACGACGCTGCGGGCGAGATTGAGGTCGGAGAGAAAGTCGTGGGACTTCTCGAAAACGCCGTCGCCGTCGGTGTCCTCGTAGATGGTTATGCGGTCGGCGCCCTTGAAATGATGGGGCGGGGCGGGCGGGACTTTGTCGAACACAGCGCGGAGGTACTGATCGTATTTCACGACCTTGAGGCCGGCGGGGAAGGGGTATTGGAGATATTGCACGACCCAGAGGCGGCCGCGTTCGTCGAAGTGCATGTTCAGCGGTTGGCGGACGGCGGGTTCGCTGGCGGCGAGGGACATCTGGAGGCCGGGGAGGACTTGAAAATTGGCGAGCGACTGCTGGGGCGTGGGGCGGGGAATGGTCTGGTCGCCGAGCGCGCCGCCGGGTTTGAAGCGTTTGACGAAGTCTTTTAGGTTGGGGTCGAATGGGCTGGGGTCAGCCGCTTGCGTGGCGGTGGCGGCGACGGCGGCGAGCAGGGCGAGGGCGGCGCGGGCGAGGCGGTTGGCGAGGGATGAGTTCATGACGCGAGGTGGTTCGTGGGGAGATGATGGCGGGGGGCGGGGCGGGCGACAAGTGCGGGTTGTTGGTGGCGGGTGTTCGTCGAGTGGGGCCGGGTGGGGGCGGCGCCAACGCGGGCGGGGGCTTGGGCGGGGCCGGGGCGCGTTTTTTTGGGGGGAATGGGGATGTACCTGGACTTGAAGATTGGCGGCCCCGTTGAGTCGAACGACGGTGGTTTTGAAAAGTCAGCATAGTCGAAACTGAAATGAAAATGCGATCTGCGGCGAGCCGGGCTCCGGTCGTTTGCTTTGGGTTTACCTTGATTGAACTGCTGGTGGTGATTGCGATCATCGGGATTCTGGCGTCGATGCTGCTGCCGGCGCTGGGGCAGGCCAAAGCCAAGGCCAAGGCGATTGCGTGCCTGA
>CAZUUP010000523.1:0-4336 GCA_964623105.1 uncultured Akkermansia sp. | reverse complement strand
GGGGGGGGGGGGGGGGGGGGGGGGGGGGGGGGAGGGGGGGGGGGGGGGGGGGGGGCTGGGGGGTCGGCGGGAAGGGGCGCGAATTGGCAATTGGTGATCGGTGATCGGTAGCCAGTAAACAGTGATCGGCGATCGGTGATTGCGGGGCGGTGGTGGTGGGTTTTGGCGGGGCTGCTTGTGGGCGAGCAGATTTGATGGATGGAGGGGAGGATGGCGGGGTGATTTGTCGCGTCAAGGCTGGCGGAGTTTGTCTGGGCGGGTTCATCCGGAAGCCGTTGGAAGAAATGCCGGCGTCCCGCCGAAAATTTCGTGCGGCCATTCTGTTTCCACCCAATGGTGCGGGGACCATTGGGGAAGGAAGTCGTGTTCGGGACGGACGCGACGGCACGCGGGACGCATGCACTCCCCCCTTGCGATCCCTCTGTCGATAGCACTGTTGGCACAGAAGATTGCCCGTTTCTCGACGGGAACCAACGCGTCGGCCTCATGGTGGGCGCGGGCATTCTCGCGCGGAACGGCCATGGGTTTCATGGCGCAGAATCGGAGGTGCCGGCGCGCGCTGGCTCTTCCGCCGCCGGGGAACTGCCCGCCGCTGCGCTTGCGACGGAGTGGGGGCAAATTCCATGCGGGCGTGAGCAATCCCATCATCGTTGTCCAGGAACCCGGGGAACGATTTGCGCTTGCTGCTTCCCTTGCGCTTTGGGCTTTGAGCTTGGAGCTTTTTCTCATTCCACCTGCCACCCGGCGGCGCGGAGGCGCTGGAGTTTGTAGAGGAGGGCGCGGCGGGAGATGCCGAGGGTTTTGGCAGTTTCGGTGCGGTTGAAGTTGTGTTTGCGGAGGGCCAGGAGGATGGCGTGGCGTTCCATTTCGTCGAGGTTGCCGGAATCGGGGATGGGCGGGTCGGTGGGCGCGGGGGCAGGAACCGAGGAACTGGCGCGGACGCGGGTGGGGAGATGGTCGGGGAGAATCAGTTCGCCGCGGGAGAGGAGGGCGGCGCGTTCCATGGCGTTGCGGAGTTCGCGGACGTTGCCGGGCCAGGGGTAGCGTTCGAGGCATTCGGCGACGGCGGCGGAGAGGCGGGGCTTGGTCTTGGTGAATTCGGTGAGGAAACGGGTGGCGAGCGGGAGGATGTCCTCGGGGCGTTCGCGCAGTGCGGGCAGGTGGATCTCGAAGACGGTGAGGCGGTAGAAGAGGTCTTCGCGAAAGCGGCCGGATTTGACCTCGTCGTCGAGGTTGCGGTTGGTGGCGGCGAGGAGGCGCGCGGCGGTGTGGTGTTCGCGATTCGAGCCGACGCGCTGGAAGCGGCCGTCCTGCGTGACGCGGAGGAGCTTGGACTGGAGCTGCGGGGACATCTCGGCGATCTCGTCGAGAAAGAGGGTGCCGGTGCTGGCTTCCTCGAAGCGGCCGATGCGTTGGTGGACGGCACCGGTGAATGCGCCTTTTTCGTGACCAAAGAGTTCGGATTCGAGCAGGTTTTCGGGGAGCGCGGCGCAGTTTACTTTCACCAACGGACCGGCGGCGCGGTTGCTCCAGGCGTGGATGACGTCGGCGAGGATTTCTTTGCCGACGCCGCTTTCGCCGGTGATGAGGACGCGGCTCTCGGAGGAGGCAATGAGGGCGGCGTCGCGGAAGACGGCGCGCATGAGGGGGCTGGCGGCGATGATGTTTGATGGGAGCGGGCGCTCAGCGGGCGTGGCGGCGGGCGCGGTCTGGGCAAGGCCGGTGGCGTGGCGGACGCAGGCGAGGAGTTCGTCGAGGTCGATGGGTTTGGAGAGGTAATTGACCGCGCCGTCGCGCATCGCTTCGACGGCATCGCGGATGTCAGCGTAGGCGGTGACGAGGAGGACGGGGAGGGTGGCAAATTCCTGACGGGCGCGGCGGAGGGTCTCAAGGCCGGACATGCCCGGCATGCGGACGTCGGAAATCATCATGCTGACCGGTTGCGCGTGGAGGGCGGCGAGGGCGGCTTCGCCGGAGGAGACGGGCAGGGTCTCGAAGCCCTGGCCGCGGAGGAAGGAGTCGAGCAGGCTGGTCTGGCCGGCGTCATCATCGACGATGAGGATGGGGGGCATGGCGGGGGAGGGGGTGGTTGGCGATTAGGAGTTGTGATTAGCGATTAGCGAGGGGGGGTGGAGAGTCGAGAAATCGCGGGTAGTGGCGGGCGGCATGGGAGGAGCATGGGGGATTCGCGAATAAATTGAAGGGGGAAACTCAAGAATGGCGTTTTGGTTTGGTGCCCGTACGTCTGCCGGTCGGGCTGGCTTGTAGTCCCGGCTTTGGCCAGCAAGGCGCGGACGAACGGGCAAGGGGATGGTTTCCCGCGTGTTGCGGTGTAACGACGTAGGGTGCGCGCGGTTGCCGTTGAATGGCGGAACCCCGAACGGGAGAGGTTCCGCGCCGCGAACTGGGTCGTTCCGTGGCGGCTGAATTTTGACCCCGGGTAAACCTTTTGCGTCTGCGTTTGTTTCGCCCGGAATTTCTACGGTGAATTCCGCAGCTTGGGATGTCTCCGAGTTGAATTTTATGACTTAAAATTCTGATGGTGAGCATGTTAAGCATAGTTCTGGGTAGGCACATTTGGCTAAGATTGCTCAAGATTGGGGCTTGCCTTCCCCGCGAGTGGGCGGCTATGTATTCCACGGTAGATGGATTGGATTGGAATCAGGACGTGTAGCTTCCTCCAGAAGTGACCGGCACGAAGTGTGCCCGGCAGTTGCTTTTCCAGCGGTTATTGGCGTCCATTCAGTCGGTGGACGAGGTGGTGGCTAGTCTTCATTTCGGGAACAGAGAGTTCGTTCGGATTGGCATGCGCCACTTGCGGTCAATGGGGCGCTTTCTGCCGTGTGCCCTTCGAGTAGCCGCTGTTGCATTTGGGGAATTGGCTCCGGCTTGAGGTGGGTGTTGTTTCAGTCGCTAAGTGGTGCTTTTCAGATAGTGTTATAGTATGCAAACTATTGCTGTTGTTGGGCTTGGGTATGTCGGTCTGCCGCTTTCCTTACAGTTCGCCCGGTCAGGCGTCCGGGTGATTGGTTTGGATGTGGACAGGGCAAAGGTGGAGGCGATTGCGGAGGGGCGGAGCTACATCCGCCATATCTCGGCAGCGGATATTGCCCACGCTGTCCGGGAGCGGGGGTTCGTCGCCTCGACGGATTTTGCCCGGGTCCGCGAAGTGCAGGCCGTGATCATTTGCGTCCCGACGCCGCTGAACAAGAACCGGGAACCGGACATTTCGTATATCCTCAACACGGGTATTGCGATTGCGCCGCACTTGCAGCGTGGGACGCTGGTGGTTTTGGAGTCCACCACGTATCCTGGCACCACGGATGAAGATTTGCGTGGGGTGCTGGAGAAGGGTTCCGGCTTGAAGGCGGGAGTCGATTTCAATCTGGCGTTCTCGCCCGAGCGGGAAGACCCGGGCAATCCCAGCAGCAAGGTGGCGGAGATACCGAAGGTGGTGGGCGGTCTGACCCCTGCCTGCTTGGAGAAGGCGCGGGCATTGTACGGCCGGGCTATTACCACCGTGGTTCCGGTGTCGTCTTGCCGTGCCGCCGAAGCAACCAAGTTGTTGGAGAACATCTTCCGCGGCGTCAACATTGCTTTGGTGAACGAACTGAAGGTTGTTTACGGGGCGATGGGCATTGATATCTGGGAAGTGATCAATGCCGCGAAGACCAAACCGTTCGGTTTCATGCCGTTTTATCCCGGGCCCGGCCTGGGGGGACACTGCATTCCGATCGACCCTTTCTATCTCACTTGGAAGGCGCGGGAGTATGGGCACGCCACGCGATTCATTGAGCTTGCGGGCGAGGTCAATACCGCAATGCCAGAATGGGTCATCAACCGGGTTGCCGAAGCGCTGAATGATCAGCGGAAGGCCGTCAAGGGCAGCCGGGTGTTGGTGGTTGGGCTCGCATACAAGGCCAATGTGGATGATATGCGTGAGTCGCCTACTTTTGTGTTGATGGACAAACTCGTCCAGAGGGGGGCGGAGGTCAGTTACTACGATCCCTACATTCCAGTAGTTGTTCCGACCCGGGAACACGCCCAGTGGACCGGACGCAAATCGGTCGAATGGAGCGAAGCCACAATCCGGAGTTACGATGCCGTGTTGATCAGCACCGCGCATGCGTGTGTGAACTATGCCGAGTTGGCAGCGTGGGCGCCGCTCATTATCGACTCGCGCAACGCCATGGCGGGTTTGCAGACCAAGCCGGGACAGGTTTGGAAGGCATGATTTGGAAATGGCCGGATCGTAGCTCGACATTCCGATGTCGAGTTCCGGGGGGAATGACGAGAGCTGCGGGAGAAAGAATCCCGACCGCAGAGTGTCGAGTTG
>CAZUUP010000522.1:0-4338 GCA_964623105.1 uncultured Akkermansia sp. | reverse complement strand
TCCTCGGCCTGACCGACGCCCTCAGCGGTGGCACCGGCGCGCCCCAAGCCCACCAATTCAGTTTGCACGGCAACTGCATGCTCCTTGACGCCCAGCTCAAGGCCGGCGCCAATGCCGGCAAGACCCCGCAATACGCGCCCGATTACACCGTCCGCGCCGGTGCCATCTACCGTTTCCGCGACCGCGCCAAAGTCGGCCTCCTCGGCACCTTCCTCGGCAGCCACTGGGCCAACGACAACAACGGCCGCTTCGTTGCCGCCGACCCCGGCAGCTCCAGTTTCATCCCCGCCTACGCCGTCTGGGACCTCACCGTCGAATGCAAGGTGTACAAACAAACCCTCAGCGTCGTCGGCGGCATCAACAACCTCCTCGATCGCGACTACTACGCCCGCGTCACCGCCAGCGGTATCGACCCCGCCTATCGCCGGAACTACTACGCCGGCCTCTCCGTCGCTTTCTAAACCGCTTTCAAGCTCCCTCGAATCTCCATTCCAACAACCCGGTCCCGCCTGGCGGCCTCCCAGGCTCGTTGAATCTGGGTCGATTACCGGCTTCCCGCCCGGGCGCCTCCCGCTTACACTGCCAACCAGAAAACTTTGACCGTCGCCAACCCATCGCCAGCCCCGCTCTCTCCGGCCCCGCCGCGGCTGGCGTTTCCGCACGTCCCCAACGATTCGTCCCTCGCCGCCGTGTTCACGCTTGTGCTCTGGACCGGCTGCCTCGTCGTCGGTGCCCTCGGCCTCCTCCTGCCCTATCCCCGGCCGGCCGCGCCCAAACCTGCGGCCGCCCCCGTGCAGGCCGAACTGCTCAAGGTGGACCTCGCCCCCGAACCCGCGCCGCCTCCTTCCCCTGGCGCTCCGCCCCCACCCCCGCCCGCCGCCTTCGCTCCACCCCCGCTCGCCACGGCCGCCCCGCCGCCCCAAGCCCCGCCCCTTGTCGCTGTCGCCGCCCCGAGCCCCAGCGTCGCCTTCGCCCTGCCCATCGAAGCCCCCGCCCGCATCGTCGAACTCAAAGCCGCCGCCTTCACCCGCCCCGCTCCCGCCCCCGTGATTGCGCCCCCATCTGCCCCCGTCGCCACTTCCACCACGCCCGCTGTCACCGCGCCCGCCGCGCCCGCTCCCCCCGTCGCCCCGCCCGTTCAATCCCTGACCTTTGGCGAAGGCGAAGGCCGCCAACCCGCCCCGCGCTATCCCCTCCAAGCCCGCCGCGCCGGTCAGGAAGGCACCGTCGTCATCCGCCTCGCCGTCGGCACCGACGGCCGCGTCCTCTCCGCCCAGCCCAGCTCCCCCAGCCCTTGGGACCTCCTCAACCGCGAAGCCGTCCGCGTCGTCCTCGAACAGTGGCGCTTCCCCTCCGGCCCGCCGCGGCTGTATGAAGTGGCCATGCGCTTCGAAATCCGCAAATGACCGACCACCACCCCATGCTCGCCAACCTCGCCGTCAACCTCTTCCTCAAGGGCGGCCCGGTCATGTGGCCCATCCTCGGCTGCCTCGTCGCCGCCCTCGTCGTCGTCCTCGAACGCGGCCTCTGGTGGTGGCAGTTGCGCCGCCGCTGCCGTAACGCCACCCTCCTCGAAACCTACGCCGCCATCAGCGAAGGCAACTTCGACCGCGCCGCCTGCCTCACCGAATCCTCCGGCGACCCCTACCTCCAGACCGTTCGCGAAGGCCTCCTTCACGCCCACACCTCCCTCCTCGGCGCCATGCAGCTGCGCGCCACCGACGAACTCGAACGAGCCGAAAAACGCCTCTGGATACTCGGCACCTTCATCACCCTCGCCCCCCTCCTCGGCCTCCTCGGCACCGTCACCGGCATCATGCACTCCTTCGATTTCGTCGGTGACGACCAGCTCGCCCCCACCAAGGTCAGCGGCGGCATCGCCGAAGCCCTCATCGCCACCGCCTGCGGCCTCGGCATCGCCATCCTCTGCCTTCTCCCCTACAACTGGTTCAACCGCCGCCTCGCCCACTTCCGCGGCGGCCTCGAACGCACCATCAACCACGTCGAACTCCTCGTCGCCTCCGCCAGACAACACGGCTTCGACCTCGAAGCCTTCGCCCGCGAACGCGCCCTCCGCGAACGCGCCCGCGTCTTCCGTCCCGCCGAAAAACCCGCCGCCCCCGCGCCGCCCCACTAAACCCATCCCCTTCCCATGCCCGTCAAACTCGGTTCCAAACTCCCGCCCGAAAGCGCCGAGGCGCGCATCGAGATCATCCCCCTCATCGACATCATGTTCTTCCTCCTCGCCGCCTTCATGCTGGTGAGCCTGAGCATGGTCAACTCCAAGAGCGTCAAGGTGAACCTCCCCACCGCCACCACCGCCACCGCCGACACCCGCCGCGATTTCATCAACCTCTCCGTGGACAAGGCCGGCCTGGTCTTCCTCGACACCAAGCCCATCGCCGCCAACGAACTCGCCCTCGCCCTCGCCGCCCTCACCAAAACCAACGCCGACCTCCGCGTCTTCATCAGCGGCGACCGCGAATCCCGCCACGGCGACGTCATCCGCGTCCTCGACCTCGTCCGCGGCGCCGGCATCCAGAAAGTCGCCTTCGAAGTCCGGCCCAACGCCCAGCCATGAACCGCGCGCTGCACTGGGTCAACCTCGCGGGCGTTCTCGCCCTCGCCGCCCTCTGCGTCGCCCAATGGCAGCACAACCGCCGCCTTAACCTCGACCTCGTCGCCGCCGAAAACGCCCGCCGCCAGCACACCGAGAAACTCGCCGACCAGGAAAAACGCCTCACCGGCAGCACCTCCGACCTCGACTCCTTCCGCGAGCAACTCACCCGTGCCGCCGCCGCCCGCGCCGCTGCCGAAACCCGCCTCGCCGCCGTCGAACGCGACCTCAAACAACTCCAGATCGAACGCGATCAACTCCGCACCAGCGTCACCAACTGGGCTGCCGCCGTCACCGCCCGCGACGAACAACTCCGGAAAGCCGCCGCCGAAGCCACCCGCCTCGCCGCCGAACGCAACGATGCCGTCACCAAGTTTAACGACCTCGCCGCCCGCCAGAACACCCTCGTCAAAGACCTCGAACGCCGCCTCCAGGAACACAACGCCCGCGTCGAGGAACTCAACACCCGCACCCGCGAATTCAACGCCCAGGTCGAAAAATTCAACACCCTCCAGCAGCCCGCCAGTCAACCCACCAACCGCCCCCCGCCTTCCCGGTAGGGCCGTGCTGCCGCGCGGCCGTAACCCTCCCCCATCCCTCCTTCCCCCCCTCACTCCCTCGCTCCGTCCCCCCGCCGCCCAAACTCCCGGCGGGCAAATCCATCAGGAGCCTTTCCCCGCGAATGCCCCCGGCCAGCCGCCGTGCTGCTCAATCACCTCATCAATCTCCCCCATCAGCCGGATGGTTTCGGAGAGGGCGACGACGATCTTTTGGTAGTGCGCGAGGTCGTCCTTCGTGAGGGTGCGGCCTTTGCGGTCTTTGAGCCATTTCTCGCAGACCTGGTAGCCGCCGATGTGGAAGTTCCACACGTCCTCGCGCACGCCCTGGAAGCCGGTGGTCTGCGCCTTGTCCACCCACACGGTGCCGAGAGGAGCGCGGCCTTCAGGCCGCTTCAACGTGGATTCGGGTGAGACTTCGGAATTCTCCGGGCGCTTCGGGCTGGCGGACGGTGAAGCGGCGTGAACGCCGCGCTCCGGGGACGCCGACCACGAGATTTTTTCAACCTCGGGATGGCGGTCGCCGATGAACTCGGTGATGGGCTGGGGGAGCTTGGGCGATTCCAGCAGGTGCAGGGCGGTGAGTTCGCCGCCGAGCCGGGCCAGCGCGCGGAACAGCTCCAGGTTCCCGGTCAACGGCAGGCGCGGGAAATCTATCTACAGAAACTCCGCGTAGCGGCTCCGGTAGCTGGGACTGTGAAACACCGCGTGGTCGCGGGGGTCGTCCGGCCAGCGGAGGCGTTCTTTCAGCGTGGCGGCGACGTGGTCGAGCTTCAGCGGGGTGTCGCCGCCATCCCAGCCGAGCACGCGCAAGGTGGGCAGGTCGCCGTCGTCCTGATGAAAATGGGCGAAGGCGATCTCGCGCTGATCGGTGGCTTCGTCGCCAAAGGCCGAGATGAACAGGAGGTCGGCCGAGTCCCACGCGGCAGCGTTGGCTTTGTTCGCGGAGGCGCGCTTCTTGACGACGAGGTGGCTGAGGATGCGGCGGAGGACGACGACGGGGAGTTTCCGCTTCTCAAACTCGACGAAGAAGACGCCCCACGGCTGGCCGTGCTGGAGCGGGCGGAACTGATGGATGGCCTTCACCTTCACCGCATCCCCGTCCTTGAGGCCCAAGTCAGCGGGCTGATACTCGAAGGTAAGGTCGTCGAAGCCGTATTCCCG
>CAZUUP010000521.1:0-4341 GCA_964623105.1 uncultured Akkermansia sp. | reverse complement strand
GCCGGCCCGCGCTCCAGCGGATGACTTTCCGGCGGCACCGCCGATCTCGTCGCCGGCGCCAGCGCGATGTTCCCGTTCAACATCGGGAAACACACACAATGCTTGGGAAACGTGTAGAGCATCCCGTTCGCCGGCACGTAGCCCGTCCGCAAAATGTGACACGCCCCGCGCGTGATCGCGTTCACGGTCTGCGTCCGCGTGTAGAGATCCGTGAAGTGCAACTGCCCGTTGATGTAAAATTTCTCCGTCAACACCGGCGGATAACAATGCCCCCAGCCTCGGTCGCCCGCGTAGTTGGCCTGAAACACGTCGAACGGTTTCGAGAAATCCGCCGTGTTGTATTGCGCAATGCCGAATCCCTTCGGCGTCCGGGCCTCCGTCAGCAACTGGCCCTTGTGCCAGAACGCCGTGGTGAACTCGCCATGCCGCGCCGTGCTGCCCACGCCGAACAACCGCTGCTCCTCCGCGCCCGTCTTCGCGTCCACCACCACGAGCTGGAAATTGTCCGCCTTCTTCCGCGCCGCCTCGAGCCACGTCTCCTTCCAATCCGCCGGCCGCCGCACCTCGAACACGATCCGGCTCTCGCCGTAGCTCGCCAGGTCCGCGCGCCGCGCCCAGTCGTAGGTTTTCTTCCACACCAGCTTTCCCGTCATCGCGTCGCGCGCGCTCAAGTCCCCCGCCTTCGCGCCCTCGCGATCATTGCCTTCGATGTAAAAAACCGCGCCGCCACCCGCCACGATCGTGTGCGCTCGCGCCGCCTTTTCCCGCCACAGCAGCCGCGCCGTTCCCGCGTCATACGCGCGCAACGCCTCGTCATCGCCCAGCAACAGCACGCCGTCCTCCAGCAGCATCACCGTGGACGGCCTGCCCGCATCGGCAAACTCCAGCACCGGCCGTCCCGTCGCCGCGTCGAGCGCGCGGAAACGCCCGCCAGCCAGCAATCCGAACACCCGCTCGCCCTTCGCCACCACCAGCGCCGGCGGCTTCGCAATGCCGAGTTCCTTGTGCGGAAACAGCGCCGTTTTCCACAGCGGCAAACCATTGAACGCATCGCGTGCCAGCAGCGAGTCGCGGTCCTGGATGAACACGCGCCCGTTGGCTGTCACCATGTCCGCCGCCTCGAGCACGACGCTCGACGAAAAGAGCCACTGCACGCGTTTGGGCACGTCCACGAGGCTGTCGCGCGACACCGAATTGCGATCCGGCCCGTGCCGCCACTGCGACCATTCATCCATCGTCTCCGGCCGCGGTTTAATCGTGCGTTTCCACGATTGCCCCTCGCGCTCCAGCAACTCCCCGCCCGGTCGCACCACGCGCAGCAATTCCGCCTCCTCCACACCGCGCCGCTCCAGCACCACGAGCAGCGACACCAGATCATCCATGAACGGCAGATGCTTCGCGCTCCACGTCTCCGCCGTCACGCGTCCCGACAACCGCTCCGCGTGCCACGCCTCGCGCGCCGCCGTCACGTCGCCCTCGGCCAGCAGATGCACCGCAAAGCTCCCCGGTCGCGCAATCTCCCGCGCCAGCGCCGCGTCTGCCGGCCCGAGTACGACGCACAATCCGCCCTTGATCGGCGACTGCGCCACAGCGGTCAGCACGTTCGACGACGGCAAACCATCCGCCGCCAGCGCCGCGCAGACGGGAACAAGCGACAACCAACAAAAAAGTACTCGAACGGACATGCAGGAAACATAGCCCCGCCCGCCCGCGCTTGCAGCAAAGTTTGCGCAGGGGCAACGCAGATGGATTGGGGCGCCCACGTATCCAGCGAGTCTTTACCAAGTTTCACAACGAGTAAGCGCAAATGAGCTTCAGCAATCGGGGTCTCGCCCGAGGTCTTCCGGCAAATCCAGCGAAGGCTCCCATCGCGGTTGCTGGGAGTCTTTGAACGCGCGACTGATGGCCCAGCGTTCATAGGCACGGAATGGCCACAACGCACCAGACTAACGGTCGAACGGCACGAACGTTGGCCGGCGATTTTGGTCATTATCGTTGGTGCGTAAAATCTGCCGGTCTGAAATATTCAGGGCGAAGCTATCCCTCCCACATTGCACGCATGAGAATCGAAACCCACCTCGACCATCAGACCATCCTCGCCAACCAGGCGCGGCCCGTGTTCTTCGCCGTGCGCCTCAGTGCGGATGCCCTCACTGCACCGCGCCCGCGGTCCGCCGCTTTCTGCCTCGTGCTCGACCGCAGCGGCTCGATGACCGGCCCGCCGCTTGAGCACGCGAAGCAGGCCGCCGCGCTCGCCGTGAAACACCTGCGCGCCGGCGACCACTTCAGCCTCGTGACCTTCGAGACCAATGCCCAGGTCGTCGTGCCGCTCCAGACCGTGAAGGACAAGCCGGCGGTGCAAAGTGCCATCGCGAAAATCGGTCCCGACGGCAACACCAACCTTTCCGGCGGCTGGCTGCTCGGCCGCGACGAACTGCGCAATGCCCCGGCGGGCGCAACCCGGCGTTTGTTGCTTCTCAGCGATGGCCTCCTCAATTCCGGGATCACCGAACCCGTCGCCGTCCAGCGACTCGTTGCCGCCGGTCTCGAACACGACGCCATCCGCACCGCCTGCCTCGGCTTCGGTGATCGCTACAACGAAGACCTCATGTCGGAACTGGCGCGCTCGACCAACGGCACCTTTTACGACGCCAATTCACCGGAGAAATTGCCCGGAATCTTCACGGCGGAACTCGACGGCCTGCAGTGCCTGGCCGCGCAGAATGTTCGTCTCCGTTTGCAGCGCCTGGATTTCTGCGAATCCCTCGTCGCGCTCGGCGAATATCCGGTCGTCCGACTTCCCGACGGCCGCCACGAATTCGCGCTCGGCGATTTCGTGAGCGAAGAGGAGCGCGTGGTCTGTTTCGCGCTCGAGGTGCTGCCGCTGCCGTGCATCAACAACCAGCCTGTGACCACCCTGGAAGGCGAGGACCTCCTCAGCCTCGAGGTGGTCTGCGACGAACTAACCGCCGACAGCGTGGTGTCCCGCACCTTCACGCAGAAGATTCGCATCCAAGCCACGCAGGACCCCGGCGCGGTGAAGCAAAACGGCGAAGTCATTGGCTGGGTGGCCGTGCAACGCGCGGGCAAGGTGTTGCAGGAAGTCACTCGCCGGATGGACGCGGGCGATGCGGACGCCGCCAAAGCCCTGTTGCGCCAGACCGCCGCCGAGTTTCGCAGCTATCCGCCGAGCGCGGGGGTGCAGGATGCACTGCGTTCGATCGACGACGTGGAGCGGGAGATCGCCGAGCAGGGCTGGAGCAGGCGTTCGCGCAAGCAGTCCCGCTACCTCAGCGCGAGCTATTCCAAGATGAGCTCGTCCCAGAAGTGGTCCTCCGACCTCCCTTCGCCCAGCTACCTGATACGGGCGACAGCCCTTCAGGCACTCGCCGGCGAGACACCGTTGCGTGAGGCCGTGCCCCGACCCCATGGAAACTGCTACTGGCTGCAACCCAAGCGTCTGTTGGCCGGCGAATATCCGGGCACCAGTAACCGCCACGAAACGCTGAACCGCCTCGCGGCGTATCTCGTTTCCGGCGTCACCTTCTATCTCGATCTGACCGAGGAGGGCGAACTGGTCCCGTATGAATCCGAGCTGCGAGCACTGGCCGCCGTGCACGGCGTTAGCGTCGAGTATCGGCGCTTTCCCGTACGTGATGTGAGCGTGCCCCGCAATCACAGCGAAATGGTGGTGATCCTCGACGCCATCGACGCGGCGCTGGCCGCGGGATACTGCGTTTATGTCCACTGCGGCGGCGGCGGCGGGCGCACGGGGACGGTGATCGGCTGTCATCTCGTCCGCCACGGTCAGACCGGCGCGGAAGCCCTGCAAACATTGGCCGCGCACTGGAGCGGCGTGGCAAAGGTCGGGCGCAACCCGCAATCGCCCGAGACTGCCGAGCAATGCAACTTTGTGCAGCACTGGCAGGAACCGCCGAAACGGGGGCAGCCATGCCCCGCCATGCACGCGTCCGCGGTTGTCTCCTCGGCCTGGCGGCGGCACCACGCTCGAGTTCCGCAGTCCGTCCAGACAAAGGTGTCAGTCCTCACCTTTGACACTACCTTCCCTTCGCCACCGGATTATTTTTCCGCCCCCAGCATTATCTGCCAAAGGGTCATGCCAAAGGGTCGTCATGCCAAAGGGTCAGTCCTAACTTTTGACACACCTCCCTTCGCCGCCGGATTATTTTGTTCATCCCGGAAGATGGGTTCCCGCCGGTCCCCGCGATTATGGACATGGTAAATCGCCCCTTCGTATTCAATCCGCAGCTTGCGAGCCATTCGCACAGACGAGTGCGGCCGTTCTGTGTGTCAATAGTTTGGACTGACCCCTTTCCGATG
>CAZUUP010000520.1:0-4347 GCA_964623105.1 uncultured Akkermansia sp. | reverse complement strand
CCTCGCTGATGCCGGGCAACCTCGCCGAGATCGTGTCCCCCGCCGAGTTGCAGGATTTGCTGGCGTATCTGCTGGGGCAGACCGCGGTCAAGTAGGAGCCCGGAACGGGGTCACCGATAATTCCGTTTTGGAAATGGACCGCCACCGCACGGTTCGATCCCGGGCCGGGATGGTGTCCAAGAGCCTCCACGGAAGCCGGCAGGCCGGATGCGCATCCGGCCGCGCAAACAGGTTTCGGCTGGCTGCCACTGCAGCGCGTTGATTGGGTCCGGGTTTACGCCCTTGACGGTCCTTGCTGACGGCGGCTTGAATGCCGCCTGTTTCCAAACGCTGGCAGCTTGATCGAGAAATCTATGAGGAACTTTTTTTGCCTTGGCGCGTTGTTGGTTGTCGCGCTGGGATCGGAGGTGGGGTTGGGCGCCAACTGGCCGCAATTCCGTGGGACGGACGGCTCCGGGGTCGCGCCGGAGGGACGCCCGCCCGTCGACTTTGGGCCGCAGAAGAACGTGGTGTGGCGGGTGGCTTTGCCGCCGGGGCATTCCTCGCCCTGCATCTGGGGCGAAAGAATTTTTCTGACGGCGGCGGAAAAAGGGCGGTTGGAGACGCTGTGTTTGAGCCGGAAGGACGGAACCATTTTGTGGCGCCAATCGGTGCCGGTGGAGAAGATTGAACCGACTCATCGGATCGCGAGTCCGGCGGCACCCACCCCGGCGACCGACGGCGAGCGCGTATATGTGTATTTCGGCTCGTTTGGATTGCTGGCTTACGACCTCGAAGGACGCGAGCAGTGGCGCAAGGCGCTGCCGGTGCCAGTCGTGGAATTTGGGGCGAGTTCTTCGCCGGTGATCGCTGGCGAACTGCTGGTGCAGGTATGTGATCAGGACGTGGATTCGTATCTGCTGGCAGTGGATCGCAAGACGGGGAAAACGGCGTGGCGGACCGAACGGACGGAGTTCCGCCGGGGGTTTGCGACACCATTGGTGTGGCGTCATGATGGGATCGAGGAATTGGTGGTCTGCGGTTCAGTGTGGCTGCGCGGATATGATTTGCGGGACGGGAAAGAGCGCTGGACAACACGCGGGATGGCACGAGTGGCCAACGCATCGCCGGTCGCAGGTGAGGGCATGGTATTTGTGTCGAGCTGGAACATCGGTGGCGACCCCGGGGATCGCTTGAACCTGCCGCCCTACAAGGAATTTGCGGAGAAAAACGACAAGAACAAGGACGGCAAGTTTGCGAAGGATGAGTTCCCCGTGGGGCCGTTCCGGGACCGTTTTTCGCAGTTCGACGCGAACAAGGACGGGGTGGTGACGGTGGAGGAGTATGAGGCGATGGAAATGATGTTCGCGCAGGCGGAAAACGCCCTTTTCGCAGTCCGCCCGGGCGGTCGCGGGGAAGTGACCAGCACACACGTTGCGTGGAAGGTCGGCCGGGATCTGCCTTATATCTCGTCGCCGCTTTACTATCAGGGGCGGGTTTACACCATGAAGAACGGGGGAATGTTCTCCTGCTACCACGCCAAGGATGGCAAGGCAGCCTATTCCGCCGAACGCGTGGGCGTCGTGGGGGATTACTATTCGTCCGCAGTCGCGGCGGATGGCCGGATTTATGTGGCCTCGCAGCGCGGAGTGGTGGTGGTGCTGGCGGCCGGAGATCAGTTCAAGGTGCTGGCGCGAAACGACCTCGGCGAATCCGTGATGTCGTCGCCGGCGGTGGTGGACGGGCGGATCTACCTGCGCACCGAAAAACATTTGTATTGCTTCGGCGAATAGCAGACGCGCCGACGACCGCGACAGGCGGGAGAGAGTAAACTGTCTGCCCCACTCCCAATTCTTCGCTTCCCTGCCCTTTTCCCTTCAGCAAATGCGAGAACCACTGGTTGGGTTCAGTTGCGGCTGGCGCTCGCTCGGCGTCGATCGCACCGCCATTTCCGCGAACCGAATGCGGCTCGCAAGTTCTTGACCGGTCACCCGACTTCGGTCCGTCACAAAGGGTGGCGTCGCACTCGCGGTTGCCACCTCCCACCTTCGCGCCCCGCACAACCTCAATTGTCGGCCTTCCCCGTTTCGCCGTTGCCTCCCGTCATCCGCCGCCCGGCCAACCGTCCCGCCCGGCAAACCGGCAATCCGCCACCATCACACTTGCTTGCCAAACGGCTCTTGAAACAGGCACGGTTCCCGCGTGTACCAACCCGTCCGATTAGCCAACCCCCGTCCGGCAGACAAATCCTCCTGCACTCTGGCTGTTCCCGCACACGCCACACCGCTGTCACCCGCCAAGCGCCCTCTCGGCCAGCCAATCTCCTGAGCCACGCCGCCAACCGCTCATGGCCCTCGCGCCCTCCATCTTCGCCCTCTTGGGAGTGCTTGTCCTCGCCGCGCTGAGCTGTTTCTTCGCCCTCGCCGAATCCGCCCTCTTCGCCCTCGGCAAAACTCGCGCCCGCCGCCTCGAAGTCGAATCCCCGGCCCGCGGCACCACCGTCGTCCAGTTGCTCCGCGAACCCGAGGACCTCCTCGCCACCATCGTCCTGGGCAACACCTTCGCCAACGCCACCCTCATCGCCCTCGGTCTCTGGATGTCCCTCCACCTCCAGCAATGGTCGCTGCCCCTCACCCTCGGACTCCTCGCCGTCCTCGTCCTTATTGTTGGCGAAGTCGTCCCCAAAGCCCTTGCCGTCCGCGCACCCGATCCGTGGGCGCTCCGTGTCGCCGCTCCGATGTGGTTTCTCATGCGGCTCATCCGTCCCCTCCGCCGCGTCGCCCAGCGCCTCAACAGCACGCTTCTCCGCACCCTCATCCCCCGCACCGTCCGCCCCCAAAACCGCCTTACCGAGGAGGACTATCAGGAACTTCTCGAACTCGCCGTCCAGCAGGGCGCCCTCGCCCGCTCCGAACTCGACATCATCCTCGAAATCATCCGCCTCGATCGCCGCACCGTTCGCGAGGTCATGCGTCCCCGCTCCCAGATGGCCTGCGTCGCCTACGACCTCCCCGTCGAAGACATGCTCGTCGCCGCCCGCAAATTCCGGCACCGCCGCCTCCCCATTTACGACGGCACACCCGACACCATCGTCGGCATCCTCAACACCCGGACTCTCCTCCACGACCCCACCATCGATCTCTCCGAGGCCATTGAATTTCCCTCCTTCGTCCCCGCGAGCATGAACCTCCTTCAGCTCCTCCAGAGCTTCCAGCGCCAGCAACGTGGACTCGCCATCGTCCTCGATGAATTCGGCGGCACCGCCGGCCTCGTCACGCTCGAGGACATCCTTGAGGAAATCGTCGGCGAAATTCGCGGTGAAAGCGAACCCGAGGGCTTCGTCATGGAGAAAACCGGCCCCGGTCGCTGGCGCGTCAGCGGCACCATGCGCATCGACGACTTCCGCCGCGAATACCCCACCCTGGACCCCGTGCCCCCGGTCGAAACCATGGGCGGACTCCTCGTCTCCCTCTTCGAGTCCGTCCCCGCCAGCGGACAGTCCGTCCATTTCCGCGGCCTCAAACTCACCGCCACCATCGTTGACGAACGCCGCGTGCGCGAACTCCTCGTCACCCTCTCGCGCAAGAAAGGGGAAACCTGACATGCCCCACCCCGGCCTGATCACCCTCCTGCTCGCCGCCTGCCTTGGCGTGTCCTTCCTCTTCGCCGGCATGGAGGCCGGCGTCTTCGCCCTCAGCCGCCTCCGCATCCGCCACATGATGCGCAAAGGCAACGCCCGCGCCCGCGTGCTCCACGGCTACCTCGACCAACCCGAGAACTTTCTCTGGACCATCCTCATCGGCAACACCCTCGCCAACTTCGTTATCGTCTCCGTCTCGGTCATCACCCTCCACGGCTGGCTCGAACAACACCCGGTAGCCTTCTTCGCCGCCTTCGTCCTCGCCGTCTTCCTGTTCTACACCCTCTTCGACCTGCTCCCCAAAATGCTCTTCCAGCTCTTCCCCAACCGCCTCTGCCTCCTTGCCGTCACCCCCTTTCGCCTCCTCCACGCCCTCCTCGCCCCGTTCGTCGCGCTCCTGACCCGCCTCACCAACAGCCTCCTCCGCTGGACCGGCGGCCAGTCCTTCACCGGCCACCTTTTCGGCAACCGCGCCGAACTCCGCTCCCTCATGCAGGAATCCGCCCAGGCCTTCAGCAAAGAGGAACGCCAGCTCATCAATCGCGTCCTCGACCTCCAGAACCTCACCCTTCACCACCTCGCCATCCCCTGGTCCAAGGTCGTCACCGTCAACTCCCAAACCCCCATGACCGAAGTCCTCCAGCTCTGCCGCCAGCATCAACTCACCCGCCTCTTCGTGTGGCACCAGCAGGGCGCCAACCGCCGCATCGTCGGCATCGTCAGCCTCA
>CAZUUP010000519.1:0-4348 GCA_964623105.1 uncultured Akkermansia sp. | reverse complement strand
GGGGGGGGGGGAACGGGGCGGCGCCGGGCCGCGCACGCCGCGGGGCGCCGGCGGGAGGGGAGCGTTGGGGGGGGATTCGACGGCGACAAGTCGCCTGCGTGAAAGCGGTGACGAGTCACCGCACTCCAAAGGTGCGGCGGCGGGACATCAGCGAAGTTGGTGGGCGAGGTCGGTGCCGAGATCGGCGGCTTCGCGGATGGGGCGGGAGCCTTGAGCGCGGCGGGGGGCGGGTCCGGTGAACGAGATGGCGTGGACGTGGATGAGATGGCCGACGATGCGGGCGTGGGCGGCGACGGGACTGGCGCAGCCGCCGCCCATGGCGCGAAGGAAGGCGCGCTCGGCGAGGACGCATTGGTGGGTGGTGAAGTGGTCGAGGGCGGCGCAGATGTCGGCGGCGAGGGAGTCGTCGGAGCGGATTTCGAGTCCGATGGCGCCCTGGCCGACGCAGGGGATGATCTGGTCGGTCTCGATAACGGTGGCGAGGATGCCGGGGGGAAGACCTTCGCCAACGAGCTGGCCGTCGGGCTGGATGCGGAAGTGCAGGCGGGCGAGGCCGGCGGCGGCGAGAATGGTGGCGTCGAGGGCGGGTTGGTCGGCGAGTTTTTGGACGCGGGTGGGGACGTTGCCGCGGATTTCGACGGTGGTGAGATGGGGGGCCAGCATGAGGACGTGGGCGCGGCGGCGGGTGCTGCTGGTGGCGACGACGGCGCCGGGTGGCAGCGCGGCGAGGGTGGTGCCGGGGGCGAAGCCGCGTGGCTCGGGCTGGCCGGGCTGCCATTCGGCGGGGGGATGGGAGCGGGCGCGTTGGCGGAGGTGGGCGGCGTCGCGGTAGAGGAGGACGTCGCGGACGTCGGCGCGTTTGCCAACGGCGCCGAGTTTGAGGCCCGGGGGAAGTTCGGTGGGGAGGTCTTTGAGGCTGTGGACGGCTAGGTGGGCCTGGCGTTCGAGGAGGGCGGTTTCGAGTTCCTTGGTGAAAAGGCCTTTGGGGAGGTCCTGGCCGGGGTTGGAGAGGGAGGCGGTCTGGAGTTTGTCGCCGGTGGTCTTGATGATTTTAAGCTCGAATTTGAGCCTGGGGAACGCGGCGCGGCATTGGGCGAGGACTTGATTGGCCTGGGCGAGGGCGAGGGCGCTGCCGCGGGTGGCGATGAAGATGGTTTCGGCGGAGCGCAGGGCGGCGGCGCGGGGTTTGGCGGGGGCGGCCGGTGCGGAGGGGTTCCGCCAAGGGGAATTTTTACTCATGGCCGTAGGCGAGTCGGGAGGGAGAGGAAGGCGAGTCGGGGGTTTGCTGGCGGGTCAGGACGGCGCGGGCTTTGTCGCGAATGATTTCCTCGCAGCGGGCGATTTCGCCGTGGCGTTGCTTCAGGTAATCACTGGCGATGGCCTGAAGGTCGTCGATGTTATAGAGGTAAACGTTTTCGAGGAAGTTCAGTTCGGGCTCGATGTCGCGGGGGACGGCGATGTCCACGAGGAGGAGGGGGCGGTTGGCGCGGAGGGGCAGGAGGGGATCGAGGCGGCGGCGGTCGATGACGTAGTGGGGTGCGGCGGTACTGCTGATTATGATGTCGATGCGGGCGAATTCGGTGTGCCATTCATCGAAATGGATGGCGTGGCCGCCGAGTTCGGTGGCGAGGGCGAGGGCGCGCTCGTGGGAGCGGTTGGAGACGATGACGCTACGGGCGCCGCGGGAGAGGAGGGCGCGGGCGGTTTTTTCGCTGGTCTCGCCGGCGCCGATGACCATGACGAGGCGGTCGGCGAGGGAGTCGAAGATTTTCTCGGCGAGTTCGACGGCGACGGAGGCGACGGAGATGCTGCCGCGCTGGATGTTGGTTTCGGTGCGGATGTGTTTGGCGACGTTGAAGGCGCGCTGGAAGGCTTTGTTGAGACGGGGGCCGGTGTGTTTGTGCTGGAGGGCGCAGTCGTAGGCTTTTTTGAGCTGGCCGAGGATTTCGGTTTCGCCGAGGGCCATGGAGTCCATGCCGCTGGCAACCTTGAAGAGGTGTTCGACGCTCTGGGGTTCGCGCAGGAGGTAGAGTTCGCTGCCGACGGGGTCGTGATATTTGTGGTGGTGAAGGAGGAAGTCGCGGAGGCCGGCGAGGGCGTGGGATTCGTCGTGGGCGGTGGCGGCGTAGATTTCGACGCGGTTGCAGGTGGAGAGGATGACGGCTTCGTCCACGAGGCCGGAGGCGCGGAGTTTATCGAGGGCGGCGGGGATGGCGGATTCGGCAAAGGCGAAGCGTTCGCGCACCTGGACGGGCGCGGAGTGGTGGCTGAGGCCAATGGCGATGATCGGCATGAATCAGGGGTTGTGGATGGGGGAAAGGAGGTTGACGCCCCAGAAGGTGAGGAGGACGAAGACGAAGCCGCCGATGGCGCCGACGGCGAAGCGGCGTCCGATCTGGGCGAAACGGAGGTTGAGGATCAGCAGGGTGAGGTAGAGGAGCCAGACGAGGGCGGACCAGATGATTTTGGGATCGTCCGCGTAGAAGGATCCGGTGGTGATCTGGAGGTAGTAGGCGCCGACGGCCAGTCCGGCGGTGAGCAGGATGAAGCCGCCGAGGGAGAGGTGGGTCATGACTTTTTCGAGGCGATGAATGGGCGGGAGGAGGGAGCGGATGGCGCGGAGCTTGTGGAATTTGAGGTCGCGCTCGACGGAGAGATACATCAGCGCGGCGACGGAGCTGAGGCCGAAGGCGCCGTAGGACAGGAGGATGAGGGCGGCGTGGAGGCTGGACCAGCCGCTGGTGGGTTCGATGGATTTGGACTGGTCGAGCGCGGGCATGAGGGAGAAGACGCCGATGCCGAAGAGGACGGGTGAAGCGAAAGCGCCGACGAAGCGGAGGCGCGGCCAGGCTCCGATCACGAGGTAACAGGCGGCAATAGTCCAGGCGACAAAGATGGTGGCTTCGTAGAGGTTGTTGACGGGGCAGCGTTCGAGGGAGAAGCCGCGCTTGGCCATGGCGACGGTGTGGAAGATGGCGGCACCGAGCATGATGAAGTAGTTGACGCGGTCGTCCTCGCGGAAGCCTTTGCGCCAGAGGAAAACCGAATACAACATGCTGGCGCCGTAGAGGGCGACGGCGCCGGCAAACCATTGTCGATCGGTAAACACCACGGCGCAGTTTCGATCAAGCGCGTGCCTTGTGCAAGCGGCAAGGGAAGGAAGGGGAAGGATGGAGGGATGGGGAGAGGGCGAGAGGGAGGGAAAGGGTTGGCGAGGACGTGGACACTTGATGTTCAACGATTCACGGTTGGCGGGGACGGTTGGGCTTGGTTTGGGCTGGGTGGCCGGGACGATGAGCGGGGCAACGTGGAAAAGAAAAAGGGCCTGAGGAAACCTCAGGCCCAAAGGCTGAACAACAAGCGAAATGACTAATCAGGGCTGGCCGTAGTTGTTTTGGTTGCTGCGTTGGAATTCAGTGCGGGCAGCGGCTGCTGCAGCGAGTTGGTTGGCCTGGAAGAGCGAACCGGCACGAGCGCCGCCAGTGGCCTGACCGGTGACCCCGGCGGCTTGATTGACCTGAGTCGAGAGCGCATTGGCTTGGGTCGCGGTGATCGTTCCAGCGCTGGCGGCAGTCGCAAGAGCGGACTGCGCGGCGGCGGCGATGTTGGCCTTCATTCCAGGGAACGAACTGCCGGCGGAGGCAACGATAGCCGGAGCCTTGGTCGGAGCGGCGGCAACGAGGGCGTTCACCAAACCACGGACGCTGGAGATGCTGGCGCCAGATCCCATTTTCGTCTTGGCGGCGTTGATGATGTGATCAACGCACGCGCGCTCAGCATCCGGGCAGATGGACAACAACTGATTCTTGGCGACATCAGCAAGGTTGGCCGTGTTAGCACCGTTGATTGCGGCGTTAATGGTGGCCTTTTGAGCGTCCGTGAGGGCGAAGGCGGTGCTACCGGCCAGCATGACGCCAGCGGCGAGGAGGGAGGTGAGGAACTTGCTTTTCATGTTTTGCTTTGGTTGTTCAGTTTTACGGTCAACTAACTAAGTGGGAGGAGTTTTAGGGATTTATCGAGTGAACGTCAACTGGAATTTTCAGTTTAACGGTCGAATACGGGTTTTCCTTGAGGCGGGGTTGGATGGAGAAGTGGCGCGGTGCGGGTTGTTTGGTTCGCGTTGGGGGAGAAGAGGAACGCATGGCGGTTGGTGTCGGGAGAGCAATTGTTGGTAGCGTGGGCAGCGTTGTGGTGCGGTGGAAGTGAGCCCCAAGGGGTTGTGGTGGGCGGCGAAGGATGAAATATGAAGGATGAATTATGAATTGAGAAGGATGAAGGGGATGCGGGGGGCTTGGGGGGTGTGAGACAAAATTCTTCCATCACGCTGCCAATGGGAGCGCGTCGTTGC
>CAZUUP010000518.1:0-4369 GCA_964623105.1 uncultured Akkermansia sp. | reverse complement strand
CGCGGACTATGCACAGGGCACCCGAGTCGTGCGAATGGAATTTGCGCGATTGGGCGACGCAGGCGGAGGGCGCGTGTCGGGTATGGTTTCGAGTGCCGGAGGGTTCCTGACGCGCCGATTCGGTGGGGGTATTCCTGCGCGGGCGGGGTGCCGCGGCGGTCCGCCGGCAGGCCTTCGCTGGGGCGCGACTCAGACGCGGAGGAACTTTTCCGCGGCAAAGTCGGCGTAGCGCAAGCCGAGCGGAGTGAGTTGAAATCGCTCCGCTGAACGTGTGCCAAAGCCGCAGGCCTCGAGTTCCCCGATTTCGGTCGCCCATTCGGCGCGCAGATCGAAACCGGTCACCGCCTGAAATTGCGTGAATGGCCAACCGCTGTTCATGCGCAAGCCGAAGGCCGCCGTTTCGCCGGCCCGTCCGAGTGGCGGCAGGGTTTCGCGGCTTTCAATGGCGCGCTGGCCGACCTCGAGTCGTTCGCAATACAACTGTGTGTTGGCCCAGTTTTTGGTTCGCTCGCCGGCCACGTAGCCGGTGGCACCCGGGCCGGCACCGTGGAAATCGCCGCCCCGCCAATAATTCACGTTGTGCCGGCAGGCGAAGGCGGGGAACTCTCCGGTGGCGGCGGGATTGGCGAGGTTCCCGGTGGTGGCGGCCCGGCGGTCGCGGGCAAAGTTGGCCACTTCATATTGCCGGAAGCCTGCCGCCGTCGCCCGGTTTACCAGCTCATCGAACATGGCGGCGGCGAGTTCCTCGTCCACCGAGAATTCCCCGGCCTCGAGTTGGTGGAACAGGGGCGTGTCCTCCTCGTAAATGACCTCGTAACAGGAAAGGTGCTCGCTGCCCAAATGGATGGCTTCGTGCAAGGTCGCGCGCCAGATTTCCATCGTCTGCCCGGGAATCGCGAACATGAGGTCCACGTTGACATTGTCGAAACCCGCGGCGCGCAGCGTGTCGAACGACTTGAAAACCATCTCCCGGCTGTGAACCCGACCGAGCCGGTCGAGGAGGGTCTCGTCCAGCGACTGAACTCCCATGGAAATGCGGTTGACGCCGTAACTCCGGAGCAAGCGGGCCTTGTCGAGGGAGACGGTCGCGGGATTGCATTCCACCGTCCACTCCGCGGCCCCCAGCAGGTTCAGCCGGTCCATGGTCTTGAGCAGCTTCTCCCACTGCCGCAGGTTGAGGAGTGAAGGCGTGCCGCCGCCGAAGAAGACCGTGCGCGGCGAGAGTGACGGGGCGATGATTTGCAGTTCCCGCTCCAAGGCGCCGACGTAGCGGTTGATCAATTCGCCATTGGCCGTCTCGGAGAAAAACGCGCAGTACTCACACTTCTGCGCGCAGAAGGGAACGTGGACGTAAAGACTGGAAACCTTGCGATCCGGTTCAGCGTTCATGGAGTGGAACCGGAAAAGTTTGGGCGGGCTCCAGCCGGCCGGGGAACAGACCGCGAGGGGAACGGAGCAACGAGCCTTACTGCTGGGCGCGCTGGACGTTCTGCGCCTTCATGCCCTTTTCGCTGGTAATCAACTCGTAACTGACGATTTCGCCCTCGGTCAGAGTCTTGAAGCCCTTCGCGTCGATGGCGGTATGATGCACAAAGACATCCTGCCCACCCTCGCCCTCGATGAAGCCGAAACCCTTTTTGTTATCGAACCATTTGACCTTGCCGCTCGCCATATTTCTTAGAGTTGCTTGGAAAACCGGGGCCAATACATCTCACCCCATTCCAACGGTTTACTGCTCGCCAAAATGGACGCTTAACCGCGCCCAATTTTTTAGGAATGTAGGATTTTGAATTGCGCATTGTCAATTATTTGTTCGGCGGAAGTGGTGGGTCTGGGTCCCGTGCATCCCGAGGTTGTGGGAAAAAGTTCGAACGCCATGCACCGGGGGGGCGGCATTGCAAACGCAGCGCCGCAGGCGCGGCAGGCGCGCGGCGTTCACGCCGCTTCACCGTCCGAACCTTCGTCGCGCGTGCGCACCCGCCCGGCGCGCCGCACGCTGAAGCGGCATAAATGCCGCGCTCCTTGCGTGCCTCTGCCCCACATGTCGGACGACTGCGTGTGAGCGGGCCGAACCGCGCGGCATCGGTGTGGATGACCGGGGCTTCCCGCTTGCAGTCCAGTCTGGGTCCGAATGCCGCGGGTTGGGGGCTGGATTTGGCAGGTGACAGTGCTTTGCGTCCGGAGCATTCCGAACCGGCCGCGGGCGGCATGGGGAGCCTTTGCTGGAGCGATCCCGGACCGGCGGCCTCGATTCATGACGTGGTAAATTGCCCCGGGATATTCCATTCGCAGTTTGCGCGTCATGGCGGCGACGGTTGCAGTACCGACCGCCGGCGGCGCTGCGGGGTGCTGCGGTCGCCATGACTGATTACTTGGTTGGTATCTTGCTATCGCAGGATGCGTGGGCGGCCGGGCGAGGCGGGAGAGGGGAGATGGCCGGAGAGAACGCAAGGAGATGCAAAATGGGGGAAGGGTGGAGGAATTATGGAGGCGGGTTGGAAAGGGCTGCGTTTGACATTTCCTAAAAAGGGGCTTTTCTAGGCGTCCGGCTGGCCGTTCGCATTCGGGGTTGTGCCCGAGGTGTGGGAAGCGGCGCCGGATGTGAGCAAAGCAAGCAGCAATACCCTGAAAATCATCATGAGCGAAGTGAAGACGGTTTCGGTCGGAGGCGATGTGCCCAATTTCGAGCTGGAAATTTATGACCCGGTGGAGCGGGAGTTCGGGAAGATCTCGCTGGACGGGCAGAAGAAGAAGAAGAAGTGGACGATCCTGGTGTTTTATCCGGCGGATTTCACGTTCGTGTGTCCCACCGAGCTGGCGGATCTGGCGGAGAAGTATGAGGCGTTGAAGAAGCTGGGGGCGGAGGTGATCTCGGTTTCGACGGACACGAAGTTTGCGCATCTGGCATGGCGGGATGGCGAGAAATTGCTGGCGGGGGTGAAGTATCCGATGGGCGCCGACACGACGGGGGCGGTGGGCCGTTTGTTCGGGGTTTATGACGAGGCGACGGGGCTGACCTTGCGGGGCACGTTCGTGATCAATCCGGAGGGCAAGCTGGTGTCTTCGGAGGTGAATTTCTACAATGTGGGACGGAACGCGGATGAGTTGCTGCGACGGATGGAGGCGAATGCGTATCTGGCCAAGCATCCGGACGAGGCTTGTCCGGCGAAATGGACGAAGGGGGCCAAGACGCTGACGCCTTCGGCGGCGATGGTGGGGAAGGTTTTCGAGGCGTTGAATTAGGTTGAATTAGGGTCCGCTGGGGAATTCCCGGCAATTGTGAGGGACGTGGGCGGTGCTCACGTCCCTTCTGTTTTTTGGGGATGTGGGGGGAAGGGCGTGGGGGATTGGGGAGGGTGGGTCGGGGGAGCGGTGTGTCCCGAAGTTGGCGGTAACGGAGACGACCGCGCGAGGGCGGGGTGCGGCCGGGTGGCCTGTGGACGTCCCCGTCCGCTGGGGATGCGACTGGAGAGGTGAGGATGGCGGGAGGCGGGGGCGGGGTGCGACTGCCGGACCGCCAGCGGGACTTGGGGTTTTCTGCGCCCGTTTTGCGGCGGACGTTCAAAGTGGACGGGGACGTCCGCGGGCCGGGCGGCTTCGGGCTTGCGGGGTGGAGGAGGCGGGGGGTAGAAGAAGACGTGCGCGCCATGGAACATCCCGAGCCAGCGGGCCGCCGCCGGGGGCGCGGCGAGCGAAATCTGAACTGACATCCAACGCCAGCCGAGCATGTCGCATCGCCCGTTTCATCTCTTTCTCTCTTACTCCCGGCGGGATGATGAACGGCCCGTCAACGGCGCGGGCGAGGGCTGGGTGAAGGCTTTCAAGTGCGAACTGAGCCGGCGGCATCGCGCGTGGTCGGGGCGCGAGCTGGAGATTTTCTTCGACACGGAGGCCATCACCACGGGCGTGGACTGGCGGCGGCGGCTGGGTGAGGGGCTCCGGCAGTCGCGGCTGTTCCTCGCGTTTCTCTCGCCCAACTACCTCACCTCGCCGAACTGCCTGTGGGAATGGGACGAGTATCTCCGGCGCGAGCACTCGGCGGCGCGGGGTGATGACGGGTTGACGCCGATTTATTTTGTCACCCCCGCCGACCTGCGGCTGGACGAAGATCAGACGCTGGCGGCGTGGCTGGTGGAGATGGAAAGGAAGTATCCGTGGTTCACGGCGCGTCCGCAGCAGTTCACGCCGGCGGTGGAGCAACTGGCGCGTCCGTTTCTCAAGGACGTGGTCGGTCGGCGGCACCGGACGCTGGAATGCGAACTCCAGCCCTGGTTCGCCGCCGGCCCGGAAATCCTCAAGCAGCTCGATGCCGCCGAGCGCTCCGCCGCGGTGAAGGGCGCTCCCCGCGATCCCGCCGCCGACCCGCGCA
>CAZUUP010000517.1:0-4413 GCA_964623105.1 uncultured Akkermansia sp. | reverse complement strand
AATCCGCTTGAACGCCGGCGCCGCCGTCTGTCCCCCGTAGTAACCGTTCTTCGGCTCGTCCAGCACGATCGAGATGCAGATCTCCGGATCATCCGCCGGGAAAAACCCGATGAACGACGAATAGTACTTGCCCTTGATGTAGCCCACCTTCTCCACCTCCCGGCCATACGCGTCCTTGACCGTGTATTTGCCGGCCTTCTGCGCTGTTCCCGTCTTCCCCGCCACCGTGTACAAATCCAGCCGCGCCTTCGGTGCCGTACCGTTGGTTCCCACCACCGTCTTGAGCGCCTGCACCGTCAACCGCGCCGCCTCCGGCGACACCACCTGTCGCACCATCTGCGGCTGGGTACGCACCAGCACATTGTCCCGGCTGTCCACCACCCGGTCCACAATCACCGGCGTCATCAGCTTGCCCCCATTGGCAATCGCGCACATCGCCATCGTCGTCTGCAACTGCGTCGTCATCACCTCGTGTCCCATCGGGATCCACGCCACCGAAATCTTCGTCCAGTTCGTCAACGCCCTCACCACCCCCTTCTCCTCGCGGTCCAGCATCAGGTTGGAACGCTCCCCAAACCCGAAGGCCCGGATGTAGTCATGCAACTTCCGGTCGCCAAGCAGCAACCCGATCTTCGCCGCCCCGATGTTCGACGACTTCGTGATGATTTCCTCCACCGACAGCACCCCGTAATGCTCGTGGTCATGCAACACCCGGCCGCCAAAATGAAAGGCGCCCATCTCGCAGTTGATCCGGTCCCGCAACGTCACCAAACCCTCGTTCAACGCCGCCGCCACCACCACGATCTTGAAGGTCGATCCCGGCTCGCTCACCGACGAGATCGTCCGGTTCCGATGCTGCTCCACCCGGAAGTCCGCCGGATGATCCAGTTCCAGCGTCGGCAACGTCGCCATGGCCAGGATTTCCCCCGTCTTCGGCCGCACCACCAGGCCCGAGACACTGATGGGCGTGTGCTGCTGCATGACCTCCGCCAGCGTCTTCTCCACCTCGTACTGCACCGTCGCGTCAATCGTCAGCACCACATGGTTCCCGTCACTTGCCGGCACATCCTGCGCCCGCTGAACCACTATTTCGCGCTTCCGCACATCGGTCTGGCTGGTGCGCCAGCCCCGCACGCCCCGCAACTGCTCGTTCATCGTGTGCTCGATCCCCCGCACCGGCGCGCCATCCCGCGGATCCAGATAACCGATTACATGCGCCGCCAGCGACTTGCCCGCATACTCCCGCTGCTGATCATCGTGCGGATACGCAAACACCGCCTTACTCCGCACCGCCAGCAACGCCGCCGCCACCGCGTTCGTCCCCGCCCGGTTGGTCGCCTGCAGCATCTGCGTCGCGCTCGGCTGCAGCTTCATCAACGCCAGCTCCAGCCGCGCCTTCTCCCAGGTCTCGACCGGCACCTTCTGCTTGAGCATCACAAACCGGTTGGTCAGCACCATCCCGCGCTCATCCCGCCGCCACCGCTGCTCCAGCAACGGCACCAGCGCCGCCTCCGGCATCCCGAGGATTGGCGACAACACCTGCGCCAGCCGCGGCGCATGCTCGCCCACCAGCCACGGATCGGCGCACACCGTCTTCACAAACTTGCTGCTCGCCAGCACCCGGTTCCGCACATCCCGGATTTCCCCCCGCCGCGGCTCCCGCAGAATCTCCTGCCGGTGGTTCATCGCCGCCGTCTGCGTCAATTTCGGATCGGGCCACGCCTGCAGGTACACCAACCGCCCCGCCAGCACGGCAAATCCCAGCCCCAGCAGCCCGGTCATCACCACCAGGCGGCGATACAAAACTGCGTTGAGATTGGGTTCCATGCCGTTGGCCATGTTGATTGCTTTCGCCTACCGCCCGCCCCCGCTGGCGCGGGCAAACTGCCGCACTCCCGCCACCGGCGGCACCGCCGGCGCCGGAACGGGCGCCGCCTGTTCCCGTGCCCCCGCCCGCGGCTCCCACAAGGTCACCACCTGCTGATGCCCCGGCCGCGTCAACTCCGGGAAATACGCTGCCGCCTTCTGGTCCAGCAAAAACGGCGACACGAACTGCTGGATCGCATCGACGCGGTTCTTGTTGTGCCGCCGCAACTCCTCCAGGCGCGCCTCCTGTTCCTTGATCTTGTGCCCCAGTTCCTCGATCTGGCCCTTCTGCCACGTGTAGCCCAGGCCCGATCCGCCCACGAACAGGCAGAGCAGCAGCGCCTTCACCGCCGGGCCAAACAGGCCCGACGCCAATTCCGTTGTGTCCGATTTTCCCATCTTACAGTTTCTCCAGCAGCCGCAGTTGTGCGCTCCGCGCCCGCGGATTCACCGCCGTCTCTTCCGCGCCGGGCACGATCGCCTTCCGGCTCACCCAGCGCGCCAGCGCCGCCCGCGGCTGCCGCAGCTCCGGCACATCCACTTCCCCCGCCACCGAGTAATCCTTCACCAGTTCCCGCCCGAAATGTTTCACCAGCCGGTCTTCCACCGAATGGAACGTGATCACCGCCAGCCGGCCGCCGGGCTTCAAAACATCCCACGCCGCCCGCAACCCGCGCTCCAGCGAACCCAGCTCGTCGTTCACCACCATCCGCAAAGCCATGAACACCCGCGTCGCCGGATGGCTCTTCTGCCCCCGCCGCGGCACCACCCGCTCGATCAAACCGGCCAGCTCGCCTGTCGTCATAATCCGTCGTTCCTGCCGCGCCCGCTCGATCGCCCGCGCGATCCGCCGCGACTCCCGCTCATCGCCCAGTTCCCAAAACCATCGCGCCAGCTCGTCCACCGGCGTCTCGTTCACCAACTGCTCCGCCGTCAGCCCCTGCCGCCGGTCCATCCGCGCATCCAGCGGGCCGTCCAGCATGAAGCTGAAACCCCGCTCCGCCCGGTCCAGCTGCGGCGAACTGACCCCGAGGTCCATCAGCGCCCCGTCGCAACCGCCCGCCGGCACCCAGCCGCCCAGCTCCGCAAAATTCCCGCGCCGCAACTCGCACCGCCCCGCAAACTCCCGCAACCGCTCCCGCGCCACCTCAAGGGCGTCGCCATCGCGATCGCAGCCATACAGCCATCCACCCGGCGCGCTCGCCCTCAGGATCGCGGCGGCGTGACCAGCCCCACCCAACGTCGCGTCCAGATACCGCCCGCCGTCCCGCACCCCCAGCCCGGCGAGCACCTCCGCCACCATCACCGGGCTGTGCTTGAATTCCGTCACGATTCATTTCGGTTCCGTCGCCTCGCGCCCTCACCGGTTCAAAATCAGCCGCACAAACCGGCCCAGGGTGAACTTCGCGCCCTCCACGGGCGGCCGCCCCGCGCGCGCCTCCTGCACCGGACCCGCAGCCGCCGGCTTCGCCGCCACCGGGGCCGCCGCGACCGTCTTCCCCGCGGCCTGCCCAAACACCGATTTCGCCGCCGACGCCAGCGGCAGTTCGCCCTGCGCCACTTCCCGCACCGGTGCCGTCGCCTTCGCCACCGGACTCGCCGTCTCCGCCCGTTTCGCCGGCGCACTCACCGGCCAGCGATCCCCGCCGAAGTTCGGCAGCAGATTCCCCTGCGCCAGCTTGTAGTGCCCCGCGCCATGCGGCTGGTTGCTGAAACTCCGGTCCACGCGCAGTAAATCCATGAGTCCCATAAATCACTCCAAGTCCCGGTACACATCCGCCCGCGACAGGTTGTCCGCCTCGTTCACCGCGTCGAACCGCCCCGGATTCCAGATCTCGAACAGATTGATCAACCCCACCAGCACCACTTCCTGATCCGGCAAGATCGCCGCTTCGTTCGCCAGCGCCTCGGGAATGCAAATCCGCC
The DNA here is from genome assembly GCA_964623105.1 of uncultured Akkermansia sp. Classification (GTDB taxonomy): domain Bacteria; phylum Verrucomicrobiota; class Verrucomicrobiia; order Limisphaerales; family BJHT01; genus BJHT01. Next base: position 621 of record CAZUUP010000517.1, on the reverse strand, counting down.
CCGTCGTGTCGAATTTCACCTGCGTGCTCCACGAACCAATCATCCGCTTCCGCACCCCCTTCAACGGATCGCTGCTGCTCATCGCCTCGATGTCCGCCAGCAACTTCAGATACAGCGGCCGCCGCAGCACCCGCAGACACGCCCCCTGCGGCGCTTTCGCCCACAGCAACAACGTGACTTCCTCCCCCACATCTTCCGGTCTCCCGGGCTTCGGGATCTGCACGCGCCTCTTCTCATCCACCCCGTGACGGTAGCGGAAATTGAAGACCGGCCCGCTCGGCCCCTGTATGTCGCCCGAAACCATGACTTTTTTCCCGACTAAACCTCTGCCCCACTTCGACCCACTTCTTGCCTTTTTGTCCCACTTTCCCTACACATCGTCAATAAATTAACTAGCTTTAGCGACCGAAGTTGTTAACAGCCGTCCGGTGTTCGTGCATTGCAAGAGGTTACAAAAGGTCGCCCGCCCCCATTAATTTTCAGCCGCAACCCGCCTCGTGCGGCTCCCCCGGCCCCAAGCCCACAAAACCCCAACTGAAAACCCGCCGTCCGCTCTCCCATCCCCGCCCCCGTTCCCCCGCGCCCCCCCGGTCCTGCGGCCGGTCCGGCGCTACTGTCTGT
>CAZUUP010000516.1:0-4415 GCA_964623105.1 uncultured Akkermansia sp. | reverse complement strand
AATCCGCTGCCCGTGGACGACGTGAAATTCGCCGGCCTCTCGCCCGAGGAAGCGGTGAAGGCGATGACGCTGCCGCCCGGTTTCAAGGCCACGCTCTTCGCCGGCGAGCCGGACGTGAAGCAGCCCATCGCGTTCTGTCTCGATGACCGCGGGCGGCTGTGGGTCGTCGAGAACTACACCTATCCGCAGCGCCAGCCCGAGGGCAAAGGCACCGACCGCATCCTCGTGTTCGAGGACACGGACGGCGACGGGAAGTTCGACAAACGCATGGTGTTTTACGAAGGGCTGAATCTCGCGAGCGCCATCGAATGGGGCTTCGGCGGCGTGTATGTCGGCGCGGCGCCGTGGCTGCTGCACATTCCGGTGAAGGAAACCGACGCCGGTCCGCAGCCCGCGGGCGAGCCGGTGAAATTGCTCGAGGGCTTCGCGTGGCAGGACACGCACGAGATGCTCAACACCTTCACCTGGGGGCCGGACGGCTGGCTCTACGGCTGCCACGGCGTGTTCACGCACTCACACGTCAAGGTCGTCGGCGCGCCCGACACGGAGCGGCAGTTCATCAACGCCGGCGTGTGGCGTTATCATCCCACCAAGAAACGCTTCGAGGTTTTCGCCGAGGGCACGAGCAATCCGTGGGGCATTGATTTCAACCAATACGGCCACTGCTTCATCGAGGCGTGCGTCATTCCGCATCTCTTTCACATGATCCAGGGCGGGCGCTACCACCGGCAGGGCGGGCAGCATTACGCGCCGACGATCGAGGAGGCGAAGCGGATCGTTCCCGAATACTTCACGCAGGATTTCGCCAAGCCCGGCAAACAGCCGATCACGCCGTACATTTACGACGACCTCAAAACCATCGCGGACCACCGGCATTTCACCGGCAATCAGTGGAACAACCAGGACCGCGCCACAAGTGGCGTCATCGGCGGCGGCCATGCGCATGCGGGTCTTATGTGCTACCTCGGCGGAAGCTGGCCGACGGAATATCAGGGCAATCTCATCATGGGGAACATCCACGGTCAGCGGTTGAACGTCGATGTGCCCGAGCCGAAGGGGAGCGGCTACGTGGGCAAACACGCGCCGGATTTCATCAACTTCAACGACCGCTGGTCGCAGACGCTCAACCAGCAGCTCGCCCCCGACGGCAACGTCTTCGTGATCGATTGGTACGACAAACAGCAGTGCCACACCGGCAACGTCGGGGCGCACGACCGGAGCAACGGGCGAATTTTCAAGATTTCGTATGGCGACAAAAAGGGGACGCAGGTGGATTTGGCGAAACTGACTGACGGTGAATTGGTGAAGCTGTTGGCGCACCCGAATGACTGGCAGGCGCGCCACGCCCGCCGCATTTTGCAGGAAAGGTTTTCCAAAATCGTCGCGGCGAACAGTGCTGTCGGAAACACCAAGCTCGAGAACCTCCAGCGCTCGCTGGACAGCTTCGGGCGAAAACCATCTCCAGTCGCAGCAGCCGGGATTTTGCGTTCGGAACTTGAATCGTTTGAGAAGGGTCAGAACACCACGCAAAAGCTACAACGTTTGTGGTGTTTGCATGCGACCTTGGGGCTTTCCGAAGCGGTCGCTGGCCGGGGCTTGAAAAGCGCCGATGAACATCTCCGCGCCTGGACCATCCAGCTTCTCTGCGAGGAGAAAAATCCCGGTGCCGCCGCGCTCGCCGAATTCGCCCGCCTCGCCAAGGACGACCCCTCGCCCGTCGTGCGCCTCTACCTCGCCAGCGCTTGCCAGCGCCTGACCGTGGCCGAGCGCACGCCGATCGTCGAGGCGCTCATCGGCCACGCCGAGGACGCCACCGACCACAACCTCCCGCTGATGTATTGGTTCGCCACCGAACCCATGGTTGCCGCCGGGCCTGCGAAAGGCGCGCTGCTGTTGGGGAAGGCGAAAATCCCCATCCTCCGCGAATACATCACCCGCCGCATGACGGCGAAGTGAGGCATGGTCGTTTTGACTGTTTGCTCCGGTGCGATGCGGTTCGCCCGAAAATCTGCGGGGCCGATCGACGTTTATTGCAGCCGATTTCCCATCTCATTAGCACCCGGCTTTAGCCGGGTGTCTGGGATTGCGAATCGGGGCAACCGCTTTAGCGGTTTTTCGGTCGTTCGGTCGTGGCCGGCACTCGCGCCAAAGCCGTTAAAACGGCTGCCCGATCCGTTTCCGTGGCCCCACCCGGCTGAAGCCGGGTGCTAATGAGATGGGAAAAAACTGAGATGCGCCCAACCATTCCGCGACTCTTGTTTTCAGCGGGCGCTCGTTACAACCTGCGCCGCATGAAAGCTTGGTTTTTGGTTTTGGGATTGTTCGCGGCGTTCGCGAATTGCGCCCTCGCCGCGCCGACGGCGATGCCCGCGAAAAAAGGGTTCGGCCTCGGCGAGCGGCATGGCTTCGGCGCGGAGCATCTGCAGCAGCTTCGCGTCGGCTGGTTCTACAACTGGGGGCCGGAGACCACGGCGCAGACGAGCGTGCCCTTTGTGCCGATGATTTTTTCCGAGAAGCGGCTGAAGGCGAAAATCACGGGGAACTTCGTCCTGGGTTTCAACGAACCCGACCATGAGAAACAGGCGAACCTGTCCGCCAAGGAAGCGCTCGCGCACTGGCCGACCATCGTCGCCAAGGCGCGGCTGGTGGGCGGTCCGGCGATGGCCGGGAACCCGCTCAAAAGCGAGTGGCTGGCGGAGTTCATGAAGGCGCGACCCAAGGTGGATTTCATCACCGTCCATTGGTACAAGGGCGCGGACGGGCGGCACTTCATCAAGGACCTCACGGAGATCCACGCGAAGTTCGGCAAGCCCATTTGGGTGACGGAATTCGCGCCGCAGACGGCGGCGAGTTCCAAGGCCGATCCCGATAAATTCTCCCCCGCGCAAGTGGCGCAGTTCATCGCCGAGACGACGCGTTGGATGGACGCGACGCCGTGGGTGCAGCGCTACGCGTGGCACGATTCGCGCGCCGGCACCTCGGCGCTGTTTGATGCGGATGGCAAACTCACCGTGGCGGGCAAGGCCTACGCGGCAGCCGGCGTGGCGACGGGAAAATGAGCGTCGTCAGGCAGCGAACGCGTTGCGCGCGGAAGATACGTGAACCGGTTTCGGTGGGTAGGGCGCGTCTGTCCCCAGCGCGCCGCCGCGTGTCCGAACGCCCTTGCGGCGCGCTGGGGACAGACGCGCCCTACCATCCATCACTTTCCCAACGATACCCATGAAAAACCTTCTCACCGCCCTGCTCGTCGCGTGCCTGCTCACGCTCTCAGTTCGCGCCCAGACGGACGACGCCCTACCCGCGCTGGTCGAGGTCCTCAAGTCCGCGGACGATGCCCAACTGCAGCTCGATATTCTCAAAGGTCTGAGCGACGGACTGAAAGGCCGGCGCGGCGTGAAAGTACCGCCGGGCTGGGACGAAGTCGCGGCGAAACTCGGCAAAAGCCCGAGCGCACCCATCCGCGAACTAACCCAGCAGCTCTCGCTCGTCTTCGGCAGCGCGGGCGCGACCACGGCCCTGCGCGCGCAATTGCTCGATGCCAAAGCGCCAGTCTCCACGCGCACCGCCGCGCTCGAGTCGCTGCTTGCCGCGCGCGATCCCGCGCTGGCCGCGACGCTGCGGCAGTTGCTCGGCGACGCGGCCCTGCGCAGCGCGGCGTTGCGCGGACTGGCGACGTTCGATGAAGCGGAGACGCCGCCAGCCATCCTCGCGCTTTACCGGAAACTGAACGCCGAAGAGAAACGCGACGCGCTCGGCACGCTGTGCTCGCGCGCAAGCTTCGGTCGCGTGCTCATGGCCGCCATCGCTGCGGGGACCGTGCCCGCGAAAGATTTGCCCGCCGATCTGGTGCGGCAATTGCGCGGATTCAACCTCGCGGAAATCAACACCGCGCTCGACCGCCACTGGGGCGCGGCCCGCGCCAGTTCCGCCGACAAGGTCGCGGAACTCGCCCGCTACAAGGCGCTGATTTCTGCCAAGAGCAATCGCCCCGATGACCCCCGGCGCGGCCGTGCGCTCTTCGCGAAAACCTGCGGCCAGTGTCATCTCCTCTACGGCGTCGGCGGCAAGGTCGGCCCGGACCTCACCGGCTCCAATCGCGCGGACCTCGATTACCTCCTGCACAACATCCTCGATCCGAACGCGGAGATTCCAAACGACTACCGCACTTGGAATCTCGACACGAAGGATGACCGCAGCATCAGCGGCGTGCTGCTGCGGCAGGACGCGCAGGGCGTCACGCTCGCCACGCCCGGCGAGACGCTGACCGTCGCGCGCACGGACATCCGCTCGCTGCGCCAGAGCGAATTGTCGATGATGCCCGAGGGATTGCTCCAGGCGCTCACGAATGAAGAAGTGCGCGACCTCGTGGCCTATCTCCGCAGCAAGGCGCAGGTGCCGCTGCCGCCCGGACCTTA
>CAZUUP010000515.1:0-4416 GCA_964623105.1 uncultured Akkermansia sp. | reverse complement strand
ACGACGGGGATGTCTATGTCGCTGGTTCGACCAAGTTCCGGAGGATCATCGGTATCCCCAAGGTGGTGGCGGCGAAGTGAAGGGTGCCACCGAAAACGGGTCGGTTCTTGGAATTGAAGGGGCAAAATCAGCGCTAATGACCCCGGCGCAAAAGCAATTGTCCCTGAACCGCGGAGCGTACAGAATTGAAATACCTGTCAGTATGGCGCATCGTTGTCCGTGAACATATCCAGAGAGCTTTCGGCCTGTGGCCGCCGGTCCGGCTAGTCCAATAGCATTTTTCAACCTCGTCTATGAAGGTTCCGTCAATTCTTCTCAGTTTCCTCGTTGCGGCGCTTCTGCCCGCATTGGCTGCCAGTGCAGCCATAGATAACAGCTACGCCATCGTGGTTTCCCGGGAGACGCAGGGGGATACTGAGTGGAAAAAGGTGGTGTCAAAACTGGAATTCAGACACCCGGGAGCCAGGATTCACGTTTGGGAAAAGTCTGTCGGCGAAGTGCTGGGCGGCCTGCAGAAGCAGTTCCCCCGGCACATCGCCCTGGTGGCGCGCCCTGCGGAGGTGACGATTGAATTTGTGCGCGACACCCACCTCCTGACGAGAAAATTGGACGACGATCCTTACACCGACGCCTTCTGGGGCATCATCACGGGGGCCGATGCCGCCAATGCGTTGCAAATGGCGTCCGAAAGCAAACCGCTCACCATCCGGAAGGTGGCCAGCGGCACGGAAGTGGAATTGGACCGCTGCGAATCCGGGGTTTGGTATTGCGAACTGAAACAGGGGAGGATGGTCAGGAAGGAAAAAGGCGGTCAGCCAACCCCGGGCAAGGCGCCGGCAGACACCACGGAGGCACTGGCGAAAACACTGACCGAATATCAGGCGGACCTGTTCATTACCTCCGGCCATGCCACGGAGCGGGACTGGCAGATCGGCTACACCTACAAAAACGGTTTTTGGCGCAGCAAGGACGGTCAGCTTTACGGGTTGGACACCAGCAAGCGGAGGATCGACATCATCAGTCCCAATCCCAAGGTTTACATGCCCATCGGAAACTGTCTCATGGGGCACATCGATGGTCCGGATGCGATGGCCCTGGCCTTTTTAAAGAGCGCCGGGGTGCGTCAAATGCTCGGCTATGTGAAGCCCACCTGGTATGGGTATCAGGGCTGGGGGTGTCTGGATTATTTTGTGGAACAACCGGGACGCTTTACGTTTGCGGAGGCATTTTTTGCCAACCATCACGCCCTGATCCACCGATTGCAGTCCATTTGCCCGGAAGCCTCCAGGGTCACCGAAGTGGATTCCAGGGGCCGCACGAAGACGCCTCTGTCCCTTGGTCCCTCGGCTTCTGCCTTGGGGCTTGGCCGCATGGATTTGCAGGGGTTGCTGTTTGACCGGGATGTGGTGGTCTTTTACGGCGATCCCGCGTGGCAGGCCAAAATGGCGGAGGGCACCTGCTCCTGGAAACAAGAACTGGTGGAGAAAGACGGGAGCTACGAATTTACTGTCACCCCCGCGCTGGGCAGTCGCAGCTTTTCCAAGGTCAACAAAAACGGGGCACAGCGGGGCGGTCGCCCCATCATCCAGTTCCTGCCGCATCGCATCGAGGTGACCTCGCTGAAACTCACCAGCGGGGCCGATCGCAATCCGGTCGTGACGGATGACTTTATTTTGCTACCGCTGCCCAGGGAATCCGAGACAACCCCGATCACGGTAAAATTCACGGCCAAACGGATTGTAGAATAGAAGTCCCGGGGGGCGAGATCTGCGACCGGCGGGAGGATGTGCTGGACTCAGCGAGAGCAGGTGGCACGCGGCGACAAGTTCGGCACCGGCAAGCACTGCGCGAGGAGGAGGGTGCCGCTAGGCGCCGGTTGGTGTGGCATGGAGCGGAGGGCTTGGTGGTCGCATGGCAGGCCCGGCAATGGACAAATCATCGAACCTTCAGGTAACCGAGGTCTTCGATGCGCTGCCATTGGTCTGTGAACAGCATCGCATCCACGCTTCGCACGTGCGGCGGCGCATCGTAAGCCGGTTGGGCGATGGTGCCCCATAGTTGCAGCCGCTCGAATGTGCCGGGTGGCTTCACGGTCTTGATGCCTTGGTATTCCAACACTTTCCTGCCGTTGATCCAAAGGACGACCTCGCCGGTGTTCTCTGTCGCCCACTTCATTTTAAAGACGATTGCGTGCCATTTCTCGTATTCGAGCGGGACGGAGTTGTGGTGGCTGGAGTGGGGTCGGCTGAAGTCGTCGTGGTTTTGATAGAAGCCATCGTATTTTTCCAGGTGGCGGTTCAAGTGATAGCTCGAATTCGAGAGGTAGCAGGAAAAGCGGTGTTTGGGCATGCGCATGGCATGGTTTCCAAAATGAACAACCCAGCGAATGCCATCACCGATGACTTCAAAGGCCTTGTCGAAGCTGTCGCCCTCACCGTCGTGCCAGATGTCCCGGCCGTCCTTGCGGTCGAACCGGACATGGAAGGCGTAGTAGTAGTCCTTGCCCTGGGGTTCCGGCGGCCGGGCAAAGCGAATCTCGTGCAACAGCTCCTTCGTGTTCGACTGCGCAATCTCCCAGCGGAACACCTGCTTGCCTTGCGGGGCCGTTGGGTCGGCCGCAACTTTTCCTCGCTTGGGATGCTCGGCGTTTGGCTCCTTCCAAGGATTGGGAAAGAAGGGCGGTTGTGGCAGGGGAGCGCCGCTCGGGATTGACTCGGCGTCAAAGTAGAAAAAATCTCCGGCGGCCGACGCAGATACGGTCTGGCCAACGTAGAACAGGAGGTATGCGCAGCCGATCGCCAGTCTGGCGAAATATGGGATTTGTGTTTGCGGTGTTCGGGGCGCGCCGCTTTGTGTGGAAGGGCTCGGAGCAAGGCGATTCCGACGGCTCGTTGTCAGCCAACCCATTTTCATCCGATCTCGGTGGCTTGCGTCAGGGAGGAGGCGCCGGCTTCGAAGGTTTCACCTGCGCAGACTGGGGCTAGATCAATTCGCGGATGGGTTGGGCGCCGTTTTCGACGAGGTAGCGGGGGCGACCCTGGGCGTCTTCGACGGTGGCGGTGTTCACGTCGATGCCGAGGTTGTGGTAGAGGGTGGCGAAGACTTCCTGAAAGGTGACGGGACGGCTGTTGGCTTCGCCGCCGAGGCGGTCGGTGGAGCCGATGACCTGGCCGCATTGCATGCCGCCGCCGGCGAGGAGGGCCATGGCGACGCGGGGCCAGTGGTCGCGACCGACCTGGGCGCTGATGCGCGGGGTACGGCCGAATTCGCCCCAGACGAGGACGGTGACGTCTTTGTCGAGTCCGCGCTGGTGGAGGTCGTCAACGAGGGCGGTGATGGCCTGGTCGAAGATGGGGAAATCCTCGCGTTCGCGGCTGAAGATGTCGTTTTTCGGGCCGCCGTGCCAGTCCCACTTGCTGTAGTTGACGGTGACGACGCGGGCACCGGCCTCGACGAGGCGGCGGGCGGCAAGGAAGCTTTGGGGGACGCGCGGGGCGCCGTTTTCGTCGATGCGTTTGACTTCATCACCGGTGCCGTAGCGGGCGACGATGCGGGGATCTTCCTTGGAGAGGTCGAGGGCTTCGGCGAGCTTGGAGGAGGTGAGGAGGCCCATGGCCTGCTGGGTGAAGGTGTCGTAGCCCTGCATCTTGCCGCTGGCATCCACGTCGCGGCGGAATTGATCGATGCTGGCGAGGAGGCGGGTGCGGTCGGCGAGGCGGTCGTAGGTGATGCCCTGAAGTTTGAGGTCGCCGCGGGAGGGGCCGACGGGGCGGAAAGAGGAATGGGCGACCTGCATCATGCCGGGACCGGGCTCGTTGTAGGGGCCGTGGGTGCATTCGTAGCACAGGCTGACGAAGGGTGGGGCCGCGGCGTGGACGGGGCCCTGAACTTTGCTGACGATGCTACCGAAGGGGGCCCAACCGCCGGGGGGCGCGATTTCGGTGCGGCTGTGGCCGGTGTAGCATTGGAAGGCGTCGTGGTCGTTTTGGGCGCCGACGAGGGAGCGGATGAGGGCGAATTTGTCCATGGACTTCGCCATGCGCGGGAAGAGTTCGCAAATCTGGATGCCGGGGACGTTGGTGCCGATGGGGCGGTGTGGTCCGGCGATTTCACGGGGGGCGTCGGGCTTGAGGTCGAACATGTCCTGGTGCGGCGGCCCGCCGACCAGGTAGATGAGGATGACGGATTTGTGGGAGTTTCGAATGCCGGCCTGGGCTTCGAGGGCAAGAAGGTTCGGCAGGGAGAGCCCGGCCGCGCCGAGTCCGCCGATCTTTAGGAAATTGCGACGGGAGACGCCGTCGCAGAACTGGCGGCGACGGTCGGGTGGGCCGAGGATTTTTAGCATGGCGCTGGGTGTGTGTGGCAGTGGTTGACGGTGGGGTGGGTGGGGGAATTCGGGGAAGATTGCATGGGAAA
>CAZUUP010000514.1:0-4485 GCA_964623105.1 uncultured Akkermansia sp. | reverse complement strand
CGGCCGGTCCGGGACTGACTTGCTCAACATTTGAGCCAGGACGGACGGAGGGCGGCCGAGGCAGAACACGAGGGAGAGGAAGCACATGATCATTGGCGTGCCGAAGGAGATCAAGGAGCAGGAGTTTCGGGTCGGATTGCTGCCGTCGGCGGCGTATCAGTTGATCCGGCGCGGCCATGCGGTGGTAGTGGAGCGCGGTGCGGGCGCGGGCGCGGGTTACCCGGACAGCGACTACGAGCAGGCGGGGGCGCGGTTGGTGGACTCGCACGCGGCGGTGTTTGCGGAGGGCGAGCTGATCGTAAAGGTCAAGGAGCCGCTGGCCGCCGAGCTGCCGTTGCTGCGGCGGGGACAGTTGTTGTTTACGTATCTGCATCTGGCCGCCAGCAAACCGCTCACCGAGGGGTTGTTGCGATCCGGCGTGACGGCGCTGGCGTATGAGACGGTGGAGGTGAACCGGCGGCTGCCGTTGCTGGAACCGATGAGCGAGATTGCGGGGCGGATGTCGGTTTTTGTCGGGGGTTATTTTCTGGCGAAACATTGCGGGGGGAGCGGGGTATTGCTCGGCGGCGTGCCGGGCGTGCTGCCGGGCAAAGTCGTGGTGCTCGGAGGCGGCGTCTCAGGGGTCAATGCGGCGCGGGTGGCGACCGGGGTGGGTGCGGATGTGACGATTCTGGAGGTGGACATGGAGCGGATGCGGTTTCTGGACATCACACTGCACACGGCGCACACGTTGTACTCGAGCGAGGCCCATTTGATGGAACTGCTGCCGACGGTGGACCTGCTGATTGGCGCGGTGCTGGTGCCCGGGGCGAAAGCGCCGCGCCTGATCCGGCGGGAGATGTTGCGGCGGATGCGACCGGGGAGCGTGCTGGTGGACATCGCGATCGACCAAGGGGGATGCGCGGAAACGTCACGGCCGACGACGCATCACGATCCGGTGTTTGTCGAGGAGGGGGTGACGCATTATTGCGTGGCGAACATGCCCGCGGCCTATGCGAGAACAGCGACGCAGGCGCTGACAAATGTGACCTATCGCTACGTCGAGCAACTGGCCGATCTGGGGTTGGCGGAGGCGTGTCAGCGGCAGCCCGCGTTACGCGCGGGGGTGAATGTTCACGCGGGGCGGCTGACCAACCGCGCGGTAGCAGAGGCGCATGGGCTCGCGTGTTCGGCGTGGGAAGCTTAGAAAAAGCTCAAAGTTCAAAGCTCAAAGTTCAAAGTTCAAAGATTGGAAGGATTGGGGTGGGGGCTTTCGGAGCGTTGGTTTAGGGAGCGCTATTTGGGGGAGTTTGAGAGGGTGCGGATGAGTTGGGCTGCTTCGGTGTGCCCGGGGGCGATTTCGAGGGCGCGACGGGCGGCGGTCAGGGCCTCGGTGCTGCGGCCGAGGCGGGCGAGGATCGTGGCACGGGCATAGGGTGCCTGGGGTGAGCGCGGGTCGAGGGATTCGGCTTGAACGAGCGCGTCGAGGGCGCGGTCGGTTTGCTGGCGGGCATTGTAGGCGAGGCCGAGATTGTACCAGGCGCGTGAGAACCGGGGGTCGAGCTTGACGGTTTCCTCGAGGGCGGTGAGGGCTTCGGGCAGGCGGCCAAGTTCGTTGAGTCCGAGGGCGAGGGTGAAGCGATATTCGGCCTGGTTGGGAGCGAGGCGGCAGGCGTTTTCGAGGTGGCGGACGGCTTCGGCGGTCTGGCCGCGGGCGTTGTAAGCGAGGGCGAGTGCGTGCTGGAGGGGTGGCGAACCCGAGTCCCATTCGACCGCGCGGCGGAGGCAGGCGAGGGATTCGGCGGCGTCGCCGCGGTCGGCATGCCACTGGCCGAGTTGGAGGAGGCCGCTGGGTTGGTCGCGGTTGTGTTCAAGCATGTGCAGGAGTTCGCGTCCGGCCTGGGACTGGAGATCGACGCGGTTGCGCAGGCTCCAGGCGGCCTCGACGCGTACGCCGCGGACGGGGTCGTCGAGGAGTTGCTGGAGGACGGCGGCGGCGGCGGTGTTGCCGGACTGGGCGGGGGATTCGAGAGCGCGGGCGGCGGCGGCGCGGACGATGGCGTTGGTATCCTTGGTAATGCGGAGGAGGGCGTTGGCGACGTGGGGTTCCTGGCTCCAGGAACGAAGGAGGTTGGCGGCGGCGGCGCGCCAGAGGGGAACCTTCTCGTCGGTCAGGAGGCGCAGGAGATTCACTTCCGCGCCGGGGCCGTTGGTGCGCCCGGCGGCGATCCATTGGGCGCGGGTGCGGGTGTGCCGGTTCATGCGCGGGCCGTACCAGTTTTCCACGGCGGCAATCGCCCAGTCGGTGGAGCGGTCGGCATGGCAGCGGTTGCAGGCGTTGGGGATGCCGAGTTCGCGGGTGAGGAGGGGATCGGGGATGGTGAAGCCGTGGTCGTGGCGCGCGTGGCGCTGCATGTAAACGGTCTGGGGCATGTGGCAGTCCGTGCAGCGCCCGCCGGGCTTGTCGGGATCGTGGTGGCTGTGGGCGGCGGCGACAATGGGCGGTGCGGGGGCGATAGAGGGCAACGGGGAGACGGGCGCGGTGTGGCAGCGGAGGCAGAGGAGGTTGCCGGGCAGGATGGTCTTGCTGGAGTGTGGTTCGTGGCAATCCACGCAGCGGACGCCGGCGGAGTGCATGCGGCTGCCGAGAAAGGAGGTGAATTCGTAGTCTTCGTCACGCACCTGGCCGTCAGGATAAAAGATGTCGGTTTCGTCGGGGATCGTGAGGCTGAAGTGCGCGAAGAAATCGTCGCCGGGCCGGAAGTCGCCGGTGATTTCGCCACGGCGGGCGTGGCAGGAGGCGCAGGTGGAGAGGGATTGGTCGCGGGTGTGGCGGTAGGGGGTTGGATCCTTGGCGCCGGTGCCGCGGTTTTTTTTCTGCCAGTCCACGTGCCCGCGGAGTGGGCCGTGGCAGGCTTCGCAGCCGACGCTGGGTTCGGCCATGGCGGTCTGATAGGTATCGGATTGGGGGCGGTAGTTTTTGCGGACGCGGGTGTTGTGGCAGGAGGCGCACATCATGTTCCAGTTCATGCCGCGGCCGGTCCAATGGCCCCATTCGCCGGGCTTGCGGTCCTCGTTGCCGAAGACATTGAACCAGTCGTTGGAGCGCGGGTCGTAGGAGAGTTCGGCGGTCTGCCAGCGGCCGCCGGGGGCGGAAATGAGGAACTGGCGCAGGGGTTCGACGCCGATGACGCGGCCGGGGGTGAAGCTCTGCTGGCGGCCATCGAGGCCGGCGGTGACAAGTTCGAAGCCGCCAGAGGTGGCCCGGGCGGCGGCGGTCTGCGTGCCGTGTTTGATAGTGCGGGCAGGTTCGAAGGCGCGGCGGTCGAGGGCGGGATCGACCGGGCGCTCGGCGAGGGCGTGATGGGAATCCCGCCAGCGATCAAAGGCGGCGGGATGGCATTCCCGGCAACTGGCGGAGCCGGCGTAGGCGGCGAGGGTCTCGGCCTCCGGCGGGATGACCGGGGTTGCGTTTGCGGCAGTATTACGGGCGGTGGCGTGGTTGCTGGCGCCCGGACGACGGAAGGCAACGATAACTGCGGTGGCAGCCAGCGCGACCGCAGCCAGCATCACCCAGAATCGGCGGTTCGACGGAGCTTTGCCGGACGACGGGACCGGGCGACGGGGCGGCGGAGCGGGCGGGCGATGGGAGCGGCGGGCCATTTGTTTCAGTCATTTCTAGCGGCGAACGGGCGGGGGTAAATTGAAAACGGCGGGCGGCGGTCTCGAGGCTGCTCCCGGGCCGTGCGTGAGGCGGAGGAAATTCTCCGGGCCGGACCGTCCTTTTGACTCGCCAACGTTTGCCGGTATCGGCAACGCTCCCGGTCGCTGACCATGTGGCAATACCTCATCAAACGCCTGGTGCATTTGATCCCGCTCCTGATCGGGGTGTCGCTGCTCACATTCCTCCTGATGTCGCTGACGCCGGGTGACTACTACACCACGCTATCGCAGAACCCGCAGATTTCCCCCGAGAAGCTCGCGGAGCTGCGGGCCAAGATGCACCTCGATAAGCCGTGGTACGTGCAATACCTGTACTGGCTGAAGGGCGCGGTGCGCGGGGATTTCGGCTACTCGATCGCCTACAAAATATCCGCGACGGAACTAATCCTTTCGCGGCTGTGGAACACCTTTGTGCTGTCGTTTGCGGCGACGGTGCTGGTCTGGGTGGTGGCGGTGCCGCTGGGAATCTGGGCGGCGGTGAAGAAGGATTCGTGGGTGGACCGCGCCTGTTCGCTGGTGGCGTTCGTCGGGTTGTCGGTGCCCGAGGTGTTGCTGGCTTTGCTGGCTTTGCTTTTTGCGGCGTCCACGGGCTGGTTCCCGGTGGGCGGGGTGCAAAGCGCGCTCTATGACCTGATGACGCCGTCGGAAAAATTCTGGAACCGGGCGCATCATCTGGTGTTGCCGACGATCGTGCTCGCGGCAAGTTCGCTGGCGGGAATCATGCGGCAAATGCGCTCGAACCTGCTCGACACGTTGCGCTCGGAATACGTGACCACGGCGCGC
>CAZUUP010000513.1:0-4509 GCA_964623105.1 uncultured Akkermansia sp. | reverse complement strand
CAGTCGGATCAGGTGGCGGAGGTGCGGTTGGAGTGCTGGCAGGTGAAGGAATGACGGGTGAGAGGCTAACGTTCTGAGCGGGTATCGGAATCCGAAGGAGCTTTGCGTTGCGCTCTCCCGGTCCGTCTCGTAGAATTTTTTCATGCGACAAGTGATTATTTATCCCGGTGAAGACGGCTTCTGGGTGGCTGAATGCCCGAGCCTTCCCGGGTGCGTTTCGCAGGGCGAAAGCCGGGAGAGCGCGATCGTCAATATTCGCGAAGCGATCGCAGGTTATGTCCTTGCGCTGCAGGATGATGGTATTCCGGTGCCAGAAGATCATTTTGACGCCCTCCTGCTGGCGGTATGAGCAAGCTCCCGCAGGTTTCGGGCGCGGATGTGGTCCGAGCACTTCTGAAGCTTGGGTTTACAGTCCGGCGTCAGCATGGCAGCCACATCATCCTCCGGCGTGACCATCCATACGCGCAAACGGTGGTTCCCAATCACCGGCAGATTGATCGCGGAACGCTGCGCGCGATCCTTCGGCAGACCGAGATCACGCCGGACAAGCTCGTAGAACTGCTTTGACCGAGGGCCGGAATTTTTGGAGCGAATTTGAGTCGGGACGGAGCTGTTTTGTGACGGGCGGTTGGGTATTTGGAGCGAAGAAAGGAAGGGGGCGGGGAGTCGGACGGTGCAGCGGGAACCACTGGCATTTATGAATTCTACTTTTTTTTCGGGAGTGCGGTTTGGGTGGGCGAGTTTGGGGAAGTGGGTGGGGGTGAGTTTGGGGATGGGGAAGGCGGGGGTTGAGGGGGCGGAGTTTGAGCGGATGGCGGAGCGGGCGGCGGCGTTTCGGGATGGGCAGGCGGCGGTGGCGTGGGGGGATGGGAGTATTTTTGTGGAGGCGGAGGAGTTCAAGGTGGGGAGGCCGGAGGAGGTTGGTTGGCGGGCGGGGAATTGGGGGGAGAATTATTATGCGGCGACGTTTGCGAATACGTTTTTGAGCCGGAAGGCGTTTTTGGGTGCGCCGGAGCAGTGCAAGCGGTCGGAGGCGGTGATGGAGGTGGAGGTGGCGAAGGCGGGGCGGTATTTGGTGCTGGCGCGGTATGAGGCGTGTTTCCGGTTTGAGACGCGGTTTCGGATCCGGGTGGAGCAGGGGGGGCGGGTGCGGTTGGACCGGGGGTATGGTGGGCGGGCGCAGCCGAAGATCTGGGCGTTCCGGAAGGGGGTGGTGCCGGAGGTGGGTTGGAATTGGGGGGCGGTGGAGAATGTGGTGTGGGAGGGGGATGATGCGTTTGCGGAGTTGGAGGTGGGGCGGGCGCGGGTGACGTTGGTGGCGGAGTCGCAGCCGGAGCCGGCGGCGCGGCGGAATGTGGATGGGGTTTTGTTGACGATGGATGAGGCGGGGGTGAGGGCGCGGATCAAGAGTGAGAATTATCTGCCGTTGGATGGTTTGTTGACGCAGGCGGGGGATGTGTTTTTGAAGTTGCGGAACCGGAATGCGCGGTCGGCGGTGGTGTTGACGGTGGGGCATGGGACGGAGCATTCGCCGTATTGGGTGCATCAGCGGGCGTGGAAGCCGCGGCGGATTGTGGCGGATCCGGGGCAGACGACGGGTTGGGAGGAGGTGGGGAGTTTGTTGGATTCGCTGAATGATGGGCAGTGGAAGTTGGGGGCGGCGTCGGCGGAGAAGGGGGAGGGGCTGGATTATGAGGTGGAGTTTGGGGTGAAGAATGCGGCGGGGGTGATTGAGGGGATCGGGAAGTTTGCGGGGCGGGGGGAGGTGTTGGAGTTGGCGTATGATGCGAATACGCGGTACACGCGGCGGATTCGGTCGGCGGATCAGGTGTTGTATGATTTGCTGGGTTTTTTGAAGGAGCATCCGGTGGCGGGGCGTCCGCCGCAGCGGACGATTGTGTATGGGTATGCGTTTGATGAGCGGGCGGGGGATGGGAAGTATAATCAGGCGCGGGATGAGTTTCTGGAGCAGTTCAGTCTGGTGGTGCGGTCGAGCCGGGGGAAGGCGGTGGGGCGGTCGAATGCGGAGTATATTGATGTGCGGGGGGTGGCGACGGAGAAGTTGGGGGCGCATGTGGCGGATTTGAAGGCGAAGGGGGTGAATCTGGAGGGGATTCGCACGGTGAGTCTGGGGGATGAGATCGGGCTGGCGTCGCCGCGGGCGAATGCGGCGGGGCATGAGGCGTTCCGGGAGTGGGCGAAGGGGCGGGGGTTGCGTCCGGACGAGGTTGTGCCGGGGGCGGGCGGGGATTGGAAGAAGGTGGAGTTGAATCCGGCGCGGGCGGGGGCGGCGAAGAATGCGCGGCAGTTTTATTATTCGCAGATTTATGGTTTTCAGTACGGGATCGAGAATTTGAAGGAGCGGACGCGGGTGTTGAAGGGGTTGCTGCCGAATGCGGACACGGGGGCGAACTTTTCGCCGCATCATGGGGCGTCGTCGTATCTGGGGACGGCGCATCAGTGGATCACGTTGTTCCGGGAGGGCGGGATGACGATGCCGTGGAGCGAGGATTATACGTGGCAGATTCCGGTGGGGTCGCAGCAGGTGACGTTCATGTTGCTGGACCTGGCGCGGGCGGCGAACCGGTATGCGCCGCGGCGGGAGAGTCATTTTTACGTGATGCCGCATTGGCCGGGGAACACGCCGGAGAGCTGGCGGCGGTTGTTTTATGGGGCGTTGGGGCATGGGATGACGATTGTGAATTTGTTTGAGTTCCGGCCGGTGCAGGTGGCGTACACGGAGAATCATGTGTCGTTGCCGGAGATGTTTTTGACGGTGAAGCGGGGTTTGCATGAGTTGGCGCGGTTTGAGGACATCGTGCAGGACGGGCGGCCGCGGGCGGGGAATGCGGCGTTGTGGTATAGCGACACGGGGGATGTGTGGGACAATCATGGGGGGCCGTTTGGTCCGAACAAGCGGATGCTGTATCTGGCGGCGCGGCATGAGCAACTGGCGCTGGATATCGTGGATGAGGCGGATGCGTTGAAGGGGACGCTGGCGGGGTACAAGGTGTTGTATCTGGCGGATGTGAATGTGAGCCGGGCGGCGTCGCAGGCGTTGGCGCGGTGGGTGGAGGCGGGTGGGCAGTTGCTGGCGACGGCGGGCGCGGGGATGCGGGATGAGTTCAACGAGCCGAACGTGGGGTTGCAGAATTTGTTCGGGGTGCGGCAGGAGGCGCTGGTGGTGGGGACGAACACGCCGATTGCATTGGAGAAGCAGGATCTGCCGTTTGCGGAGGCGATGGATAATGTGACGTGGATTTCGGCGGCGGGGAACCAGTACATGCCGGCGTTGGGGGCGGTGAGCCGGATTGCGGCGACGGGGGCGCAGGTGGTGGGGCGGTTCCGGGATGAATCGCCGGCGATCACGAGCCGGACGGTGGGGGCGGGGCGGGCGATTTATTGCGCGTTTCTGGCGGGGCTGAGTTATGGGCATCCGGCGTTTCCGAAGCGGCCGGTGGATCGCGGCAGCACGGATGAGGCGATGGCGCATTTCATTCCGACGAACTTCAACCGGGCGGCGGGGGCGTTGATTGGCTGGCCGGGTCGTGAGGTGGCGCGGATGGTGGTGTGCGGGAACCCGTTGGTGGATGCGGGGGTGATCGAGGCGAAGCAGGGGGTGGCGGTGGTGTTGTCGAACTGGAGCGGGAAGGCGTTGCAGGGTTTGGAGGTGACGCTGACGGTGCCGGTGCCGGGCGGGAAGGTGGAGCTGGCTTCGGGCGGGAAGGCGACGGTGCGGCGGGAGGGTGCGAAGACGGTGGTGACGCTGGATCTGGCGGTGGGGGATGCGATCATCCTGCGTTGACGGTGGGGCGTGATTTCGCCCACGATGCGGGGCGATGCGCGCGATTTCTGGTGATGATGGCGAGACGACGGCTGGTCGTCAGGGGGCGAGTTGGGGGCGGTGGGTGGGCCTGTTGATGCTGGCGGCGAGTGTGTTTGTGACGGGGTGCAGCACGGTCCAGCCGGCGCGGCGGACCTCCGCGAAGAAGCAGTCGGCGGCCGCGGCGGGTCCGCAACGGGTGGTGTCGTCGCGTCCGCCGGGGCCGCGGGCGCCGGTGATGCAGATCACGGCGCCGCAGAGTGCGTGGCGGGCGGAGTCGGAGCGGTGGTATGGGACGCCGTATCGGTTCGGGGGGAATGATGCGAACGGGCTGGATTGCTCGGGATATACGTCGCTGTTGTATCACCGGGTGGCGGGGATGAATCTGCCGCGGACTTCGGCGCAGCAGTTCAAGGTGGGGCGGACGGTGGGGCAGGATGATTTGCGGCCGGGGGATCTGGTGTTTTTCCGGGGACCGAACGGACGGGACATCGAGCATGTGGGGGTTTATCTGGGAAGCTCGTATTTCACGCACGCAAGCGCGTCGCGGGGGGTGACGTATAATTCGATGAAGGAGCGGTATTATCGGGGGAATTATGTGGGTGGGCGGAGAGTGGTGGGGGGGTGAGAGGGGAAGGAAAAAGGCAAAAGGCAACAGGCAAAAGGAAAAAGGGCAGAGGTTCGCA
>CAZUUP010000512.1:638-4530 GCA_964623105.1 uncultured Akkermansia sp. | reverse complement strand
ATCCGGATCACTCCCGGCCTGCCCCTTCAACTCCTGCCCTCCCGGCAACGCCCATGCCGTGTCCAACCACGCCCGTGCCTCGTCCAACCGCCCCATCCGACAGCAAAAGCACGCGAAATTGTACGGAATCACCGGATTCGTCGGAAACTTCTCCCAAGCTGGCTGCAGGTGATCGAACGCCTCCTGATATCGCCCCAGATAATGCAACGCGTTCGACCGGTCGATCCACGCCCCCGGATTGTCCGGCGCCAGCGCCACCAGGATCTCCCCCACCGCCAGCGCCCGCTCCCAATCCTTCCCCGCCGAAAAAATCCGGAACCGCATCGCCAGCACCTCCGGCAACAGCCTCACCTCCGAAGAAATCCGCTCGATATCCGCGTCCGCCTCCCGCCAGTTGCCCAGCTCCAACCAGCCCTCCGCCGCCCGCAGATGATGACTGTCCGGTGGTTCGATGTTCATAAAAGCTCCCTGCCCGCTATTGCCCGCGCTTTTTCCCCAGCGCCCGCAGCAGGCCCGACAACGGCAGCGTGTTGATCACGTCCGCCTTCGTCAACCAGCCCTTGCGCGCAATCCCCGCGCCCAGCCGCAGGAAACCCGCGTGCTCCAGCCGGTGCGCGTCACAATTGATCACGCACTTCACCCCCTTGGATTTCGCATACTGCCACAACCGCCAGTCCAGGTCGAAACGGTACGGATTCGCATTCAACTCGATCCAGGTCCCCGTCTCCGCGCACGCGTCGATCACCGCCTGCTGGTTCACTTTGTACGGCTCCCGCTCCAGCAGCAGCCGCCCGGTCAGATGCCCCAGCATATGGACATATCGGTTCTCCGCCGCCTGAATCAGCCGCCGCGTATTCTCCGCTTCATCGCTCGCCGGCACATGCAGGCTCGCCACCACCACATCCAGTTGCCCCAGCAAATCATCCGGGAAATCCAGACCCTCCCGCAGAATGTCCACCTCCGACCCGCACAACAGCCGGAACCCGCAATCCTCGCCCGCCAGCCGCGCATTGATCGCCCTCACTTCCGCCAGTTGCTGTCGCAACCGCACCGCATCCAGCCCGTTCGCCTGAAACGACGACTTCGAGTGATCCGTGATCGCCCAGTAATCACAACCCAGTTCCTGCACATGCGCCGCAATGTCCTCGATCGAGTTCCGACCGTCGCTCCAGGTCGAGTGATTGTGCAGGGAACCCCGCAAATCCGTCCATTCCAGCAGACGCGGAATCTCATCCTTCTCCGCCGCCGCGAATTCCCCGTGATCCTCCCGCAATTCGGGCGGCACAAACGCCAGGTCCAGCGCCCGGTAAATCTCCTCCTCCGTCCGGCACTCCAGCCGCAGGGCCGGATCACGCGTCTCCTCCTTCGAGCGGAACAATCCGTATTCGTTCAACCGCAGCCCGCGCGCGATCGCCCGCTGCCGCATCACGATGTTGTGCTCCTTGCTCCCCGTGAAATACGCCAGCGCAAACGGATACTCCTCGTCCGTCACCACCCGCAAATCCGCCTGGATGCCGCCCGGCAATACCACGCTCGCCTTCGTGTCCCCCTTCGCCGACACCGAGACAATCCCCGGCCACGCCACGAACAAGTCAATCACCTCGCCGGGCGACTTGGTGGAAACCAGAAAATCAATGTCACCCACCACCTCCTTGCACCGCCGCAAGCTCCCCGCCGTGCTGCAACGGTTTACCGCCGGATGACCCCGCAACGCCTCCAAAATCGGCTCCGCCACCGCCAGCGCCGCGCTCAGGTGATGCTTGCTTGCATACGTCCGGCTGTGCGCGATGCCGTCCAGAATCTTCTGTTGCGTCTTCTCCCCGAAGCCATCCAACCCTGCCACCCGGCCCGCCTGACACGCCGCCTCCAGCTCATCCACTGTCGTCACGCCCAGCCGGTCATTCAATGCCTTCACCTTCTTCGGTCCCAAGCCCGGAATCCCCAGCATCGCCACCAATCCCGGCGGCACCGAAGCCTTCAATTCCTCAAAATATCGCAACTTCCCCGTCGTGACCAACTCCGTGATCTTTTGCTGCAACGCCTCGCCAATGCCCTTGAGCCCTTCAAGACGCCCCTCCGCCACCAGCTTTTCCAGCGGCTCACTCAATCCCTCAATTGTTCGTGCCCCGTTCTGATACGCCCGCGTCTTGAAGGGATTCTCCCCCTTCAACTCCAGCAGCGTGCCGATCTCGATCAGAATCTCGGCCACATCGTTATTGGTCATGCGCGACATCCTAACCCGCCCCGCCAAACTTTCACGCCCAAAGCTCCCACGCTTAGGGGTCAGTCCTCACACGCTTAGGGGTCAGTCCTCACTTTTGACACACATCAACATCCGCACCTGCGCATCCGCACCCGCACCCGGCAAATTCCCCTTGAGCTTTCCCCCCTGCCCCTCAAGCCTCTCTCTCCTTCGCCACATGAAATCACACCGCTCCAAACCGATCGCCCTCACCATCGCCGGCTCTGACAGCGGCGGCGGCGCCGGCCTTCAGGCCGACCTTCAGGTCTTCAGCCAGTTCGGTGTCCACGGCACCACCGCCATCACCTGCCTCACCGCCCAAAACCCGCGCGGCGTCCGCGCCATCCACGCCGCCACTCCGCAGTTTGTTCGCCAGCAACTCGACGCAATCCTTGCCGAACTCCCCCCTGCCGCCGCCAAGACCGGCATGCTCTATTCCGCCGCCATCGTCCGGGCCGTCGTCAACTTCTTCCGCCGCCACCGCAAGATCCCCCTCGTCGTCGATCCCGTCATGGTCGCCACCAGCGGCGCCCGTCTCCTCGAACCCGCCGCCGAAAAAGTTCTGCTCCAACAACTCCTCCCGCTCGCCACGCTCGTCACCCCCAACCTCGACGAGGCCGCGATCCTCACCGGTCAGCAACTTCACCAACCCGAGGACCTCCGCCGCGCCGCCCGCCACATCCACCAAACCTTCGGTTGCGCCGCCCTCGTCAAAGGCGGACATCTCCGAACCGCCGGCCGCCAGGCCATTGACATCTTTTACGACGGCACCACCGAACTGCTCCTCAGCGCCCCCTTTGTTTCCGGCGTCTCCACCCACGGCACCGGCTGCACCTACTCCGCCGCCATCACTGCCCGTCTCGCCGCCGGCGACTCGCTCAGCGACGCCGTTTACGCCGCCAAAAACCACGTCACCGGCGCCATCGCCCACAGTCAGCGAGCCGGCCAGCACTTCGTCCTCAACCACCACTGGAACCAACGCCGGCCCCAGTAAAACCGCGCCAACAGCCGACTATCCGAGGCACCGAGTCATTCCCACGCCAACAAAGTTGCCGGGCCTCCCAAAACCCAACTGGGGAACGAAAGCACCTTCCGCCTCCCTCCATAAAATTGCGTATTCGCAAATCCGCCCGCCTCGATTACCGTCCTCCTCCATGCGACTGACGCGAAGGACGTGCCTCATCCCGCTTGCCGGCCTGGTGCTTACGCTGATCTGCATGTGTACCGCAGTTTTCGGCGAGCGCCCTTCCGTCCGCTTCACCTTCCGGGAACCCGCCCCCACCGCCTACTGGGTCGAACTTCCACCCGTTCCCAAAGCCCAACCCGCCCCACCCGTCCTCTCGCTGGCAGCCACCCGCGAAGATTCCGCCGCTTCCACCGTCCAGTTCTCCACCCGCCTCGTCCTCCACCTCCCCGCAACCGCCCGCCTCGCCGACTACCTTGCCAACCGCCCCCTCAACCTGCTCCAGACAGTCGCCCCCGGACTTCACCTCCTCGCCGCCCCCGACGCCTGGACCGCTCTCCGTGAGGCGCAACGCCTCGCCCAACTTCCCGAAGTCCTCGCCGCCCACCCCCACCCCCCCCGCCCCCCCCCCACCAACCGCCCCCCCCTCCCCCAACCCCCCCACCCCGCTTTCCCCCTCCCCTCGC
>CAZUUP010000512.1:0-628 GCA_964623105.1 uncultured Akkermansia sp. | reverse complement strand
TACTTCCGCAAACCCAGCGACCCGTATTTCCCATCCCAATGGCACCTCGAAAACCGCGATGAGGGAGGCACCAGCCGCGGCGTTGACCTCAACATCCGCGCCGCCTGGCCCCACGCCCGAGGTCGCGACGTCATCATTGGCATCGCCGACGATGGCATCGAGTTCACCCATCCCGACCTCGCCCCCAACCTCGCCGCCGACACCAATCACTTCAATTTCTCGCTCAATCAACCCGGTGGCCACCACAACACCGACAACGGACACGGAACCTCCGTCGCCGGACTCGCCGCCGCCGTCGGCGAAAACCGCATCGGCATCTCCGGCGTCGCCCCCGAAGCCCGCCTCGCCAGCTGGATCGTCCTCACGCCACCCGCCAGCGACTCCCAGTTCGCCGCCATGTTCCAATACCAGTCCAACCTCATCGCCATCCAAAACCATAGCTGGGGATTTGATTTCGACGGTCTGATCAGCCCCTCCCTCCTGGAAACCACCTCCCTCTCCAACGCCTTCCACCTCGGTCGCAGCGGCCTCGGCGTCATCCGCGTTCACGCCGCCGGCAACGCCCGGGGCCGCAGCCGCGGCGACAACCAGTTCGGCACCACCGATGTCAACGAAGACGCTTACACCT
>CAZUUP010000511.1:0-4530 GCA_964623105.1 uncultured Akkermansia sp. | reverse complement strand
GGGGAGGCATCGCTGGGGCCGACGACGCCTTCGACGCCCGTCTTGTGGATGCGGATGAAGCCGGTGCTTTGGTAGTTGGTGTCGGCCTTGGTGTCGATTTCCAGGTAGAGGCCGCCGGCGTTGGCGATGATTTTGCGGAATTCGGCGAGTTGAAAGACGAAGCCGCCGAGGTCGGCGGGGGCGGCGCGGGCGGTGATGGAGTCGTCGGCGTGGTGCCAGGCGAGGGCGATGAGGGAGGCGGTGAAGAGGTTGAAATGGGAGTGGGAGGAGAAGCGTTCGAAGCCGTGCTGGGCGGCGGGGTCGAAGGCGTTTTTGACGATGTTGAGTTCGCCGGAGGGCCGGACCCAGCGGAGGAGGGACTGCCAACTGAGCTGGGCGCCGCGTTTGAAGGCGTGGGCGGCGAGGGTGTCGCCCTCGGCCTTTTTGCGGGTGGCCCAGAGTTCGAAGAGGAAGAGTTGCTGGGCTTCGTTCCATTGGTGCTGGGAGCCGCGTCCGCCGGTGGGGACTTCGCCGATGGGGGATTGGGAGAGCAGGGCGGTGACGGCCCCGCGGTCGAGCAGGTCGCGGAGGAGGTCCTGGCCCGGGCCGCGGTAATTGTGGGTGAGGAGGTGGGCGAGAAAATGACGGGAGAAGCCGTCGTAGGCGAGGGGTGCGAAGGTGTCGCGGTAGAGTCCCTCGACGGTGAAGTTGCGGAGCTGGACGGGGAGGTGTTGGTACAAGAAGGCGGGGTCGCCGAGTCCGTGGCTCAGACGAAGGAATTCGCCGGAGAGGGCGGCGACGTTGTAGGAGGTCACGCGGGTGCGGGTTTCTGTGAGGCGGTCGTGGTAGGCCTTGGTCGGGGCGACGGCGCGGAGGAGGTTCTGCCAGTGGCGGGTGCGTTCGGGGGCGACGTGGTTGGTGAGGGTTTCGTAGGCTAGGACGGTGGGGGCGATGATAAGGTCGGCGCCGGGGGATTTGGCGTCGAGGTTGACGAGGCGTTGGAGGGTGTAATCGAGGGCGAGGGCGGCGCTGGCGAGGAGGTTGGTGTCGTGGCCGCTGGCGACGAGGGTGGCGGCGGCGAAGGCGTAGCAGGCGGTGGCGTTCTGGACTTCGCGATTTTGGAACTGGTCGATGATTCTGCCGTCGGGTTCCTGGTAGCGGCGGAAGTAGTGGGTGATGGCGCGAAGGTAGGGGAGGTAATCCTGGCGTTGAAGGACGGTGGGCGGGGTGCCAGCGGCGGTAAGATCGGCGCGGGATTGCTGCCAGATGGCGTTGAGCGGGTAGGGGCCAATGGTGGATGCGGCCGGGGCAAGGACGGGGAGGAGGAAACAGGCGAGGTAGATGCGGAGCACGGCGAGGGGCGAGGGGTTCATGGCGCAAACTTCAGACTACGAATTCGAGTTCGGGCTGGCGGGGGATGAGGTGTTGTTGATGGGCGCGGGCGAGGAAGCGGCGGATGGATTCGCGGCCGGCATCGCCGTAGTCGAGGGTCCAGTGGTTGACGTACATGCCGACGAACTGGTCGGCGAGTTCGCGGCCCATGTCGCGGGCGTATTGGAGGGCGTGTTGCACAGCTTCGGCGCGGTGATCGAGGCTGAAGCGGATGCTGGCGGTGAGGATGTCGGAGACGGTTTTGCGGAGGGCGGGGGCGATGCGCTTGTGGATGACATTGCCGCCGAGGGGCAGCGGCAGGCCGTTGTTTTCGGCTTTCCACCAGGCACCGAGGTCGGCGCTGCATTGGAGGCCTTCGTTGCGGTAGGTGAGCTGGCCTTCGTGGATGATGAGGCCGACGTCGGCAGCGCCGGAGCGGACGGTCTGGAAGATTTGATCGAAGGGAACGACGACGTAATTGAGTTCGCGCGCGGGGCGTCCGAGCCAGAGCTGGAGGGCGAGAAAGGCGCTGGTCATGGTGCCGGGGACGGCGATCTTGCGGGTGGCGATTTCGTCGCGGGAGAGGAGTTGCGGGGCGACGAGCATGGGACCGTAGCCGTCACCCATGGAGGCGCCGCTGGGAAGGAGGGCGTATTGGTCGCAGACGTAGGCGTAGGCGTGGATGCTGATGGCGGAGATGTCGAGTTCGCCGCGGGTGGCGCGTTCGTTGAGGGTTTGGATGTCCTGAAGGATGTGTTGGAAGGTGAGGCCGTGGGTGGGGATGAGGTCCTTGGCCAGGGAAAAGAACATGAAGGCGTCGTGGGGGGGGGGGGAGTGGCCGGGGGTAAGGGGTGCGCGGTGCATTTGGTGGGTCAATTTTCGGGGGCGGCGGCGGGGAAGGGAAGGAGGAAAAGTGGGGTGCGCGGGACGGGGTGGGGAGATTCGCTGAGAGATAGTCTCGGGGGCCGGGGAGTTTGGGGTTGACGGCGGAGGGGGCGGGAAAGGCAATTGGGAATGGCGAACGGCAATGCGGGAAATGCGATAGGCGGGGATTTTATCTGGGAGCGGGCGGCGGTGGTGGCGCATTCGGAGTGCCTGGCGCGAAGTTACCGGCATTGGACAGGACGGGAGTTGGTGGCGGGGGTGGAAGCGGCGGACGGGCGCGAGTTGGCGCGGCGGCTGTTTGTGGCGTCGTTTGTCTTGGTGTCGCACGGGACAGAGGTTGATCCGGTGTTGAATTACGGAAACCAGGCGGCGCTGGAGTTGTGGGAGATGAGCTGGGAGGAATTGACGCGGACACCGTCGCGTTTCACGGCGGAGGCGCCCAACCGGGAGGAGCGGGCGCGGTTGTTGGCGGAAGTGACGGCGCGGGGGTTCATCGACAATTACTCAGGGGTGCGGATTGCGCGGAGCGGGCGGCGGTTCCGGATCGAGCGGGCGACGGTTTGGAATTTGCTGGGTGCAGGCGGCGGGCGTTGCGGCCAGGCGGCGATGTTTGACCGGTGGGAATTTTTGTGACGAACGGCGGAAGGAGGCGGGGCGCAGGTTCCAGAGGTAGGCGTCTGGGGGACGAAGCGAAGTTTCGCCCGGATTTTGGGCCGAGATTGCCGGCTTCACGAGCAGGATCGTGTCGGACGGTGGGTGCGCGGAGCGGGTTGGGATCAGGGCGTGTGGCGCAGTTTTTCCACCTCGGTCAGCGGCACCTTGAGGATTTCGGTGATGTTCTTCTTGTTCGAGAAGGCGATGAAGAGGCTGCCCGCGTGCTCGAGGACGTGGGGGTATTGGAAGGTCGTCGCCCGCGGCGACGGGATGTCAAGCCGGGCGAGGCGGGTGAATTGCCGGCCATCCTCGGAGAGGGCCAGATGCAACTCGCGACGGCCGACGGCGGGGTTGGCGTTGGAGACGAGCACGCGGAAGCCGCGGCTGGTCGGCAACGTGAACAGCTTGCTGGTCGAGTTGGGATAGTTCGAGATTTCGGGCTGGCTCCAGGTGCGCCCGTGGTCGGTGGAGACCGACCGGAACAGGCGTTGTGAGCCGCCGTTGTCGCGGATGGCTGACATCAGGGTGCCATCGGCCAGTTCCCACCAAACGGGTTCGTCCGGACTGAACTTGGAGGTGCGGAGGGATGCGAGACGGTCAGCGACGGGAACCACCTGCCAGGCGGTGAGGGATTTCACGCCGCCGATGAGCATGGACACGTTGAAACGTGCGTCGCGCCGGGTCATCATCCATTCGCCCGTCGAGAGTTTTTGCGGGGCGAAATTGTTGATGGCGTCGGCAAAAACGACAGACCGTTCCGTCCAGGTGTCGCGCGCCTTGTCCCGGCCAAAGGCGACGAGCTTCAGATCTTTGTCCACGCCGAACGCGCCGGTGCCGCGGTAATAGGCCGCCAGGGCCAGCACTTCGCCGTCCCGCACCCAAAAACCGCGTGCGATGTAGGCGCGGCCCTCCGCTGGCGGTCCGGTGAGATTTTTCGGGGCGCTCCACGTGAGGCCATCCGCGCTGGTGGCGTAGCGGACATGCTGGGTGGGCACATCCTCCACGACCGGTCCGGCGCTCCACATGCACCAGAACTTTCCCTCGTGGTGAAGCAGGTAATTGTGAAGCTGGAATTTCCACGCCTCCTCATACGGACAGACCACGGCGTGCTGGCCGCGCAAGACGGGCAACTTTGCATAATCGAT
The DNA here is from genome assembly GCA_964623105.1 of uncultured Akkermansia sp. GTDB lineage: Bacteria > Verrucomicrobiota > Verrucomicrobiia > Limisphaerales > BJHT01 > BJHT01. Next base: position 496 of record CAZUUP010000511.1, on the reverse strand, counting down.
TTTCGCCGGATCTCCGCCGGTGCCGGGAAGATTGAGCATTGGCGGCAATTCGGCGGCGCGGGCTGATACCGTCAGCAACGTGAACAGGGTCAGGAGTGATGCGGACTTCATGCGCGGAATGGTAAGCCCTGTCAGGTGGGTGGGGAAGCCCCGGCGAACGTGGGTGGTACATCGTCGCGTAGTCGGCCGAATGATGTTTGAGCCGTTCGGTGGTTGGGAAACGGACGACGGTTGGCTCTCTTGGTAGGTTGACCGATACGCGGATCGTTCCGGACGTCTCGATTGCGCTTGCGGGAAAAATAGCTTCGGCTCCGGTCAACGCTGGGGCAACGTGAAAAACGGCATGGTGAAGCAGCAGCAAATCCAAAGGTCGCCCGAAGCTTTCAACCTGGCGGCCGTTGGCCAAGGCGAACTGCCGAAGGCTTTCGGTTTGAAGGCAGGCCTTTCCTCGGGACAATTGTTAAATGCCGCCCGGTTGCGCGAGGCGGCGGTCGAG
>CAZUUP010000510.1:0-4532 GCA_964623105.1 uncultured Akkermansia sp. | reverse complement strand
GAGCTACAGTTTGGGGGCGGGGGCGGTTCTTGGAACTGGCAGCTTTGGTGAACGGGGCGCGCGCGGCGCGCGTGCTGTTGTGGCCGTCCCGGACGCGACCTCGTTTCCCCGCTCTTGCCCTGCACCGTTGGGTGACTGGTGGATGGGTGGACGAGGTTTCCGGCGGGACGCCGGAAACGACACGCCGGAGGCGAGTCGGTTCAATCCGCGCTGATCTTCAGCACGCGGTCGTTGAGGCTGTCGGCGATGTATATCGCCCCGTTGTGAAACAGGACGCCGTGGGGATTCTTCAACTGCGCCTTCTCGGGCGGGCCGCCGAGGCCGGACGAACCGGGCTTGCCGTCACCCATGAGGGTGCGCAGCTTGCCTTCGGCAGGCTGGTATTTGCGGAGCAGATGATTCAATTCGTCGCAGATGAGGACATTGTCCTGCGCATCGATCCCAAGATGCTTGGGATTGCCGGCGAGTGGGAGGTTGGAGCCGCCAAGGTGCGTTTCGTCCACCAGCACCTTCACGGTTCCATCGGGCGTGCGGACGCGCAGGGTTCGCCCGCCGGCGATGTAGAGGTTGTCCTTGGAGTCGATCGCGATGCTCCGTCCACCGGGGCAGTTTTTGAGCGTGTTGATGATGCCGGTCCGCATGTCGATCGTGCGGATGAATTTGCTGAAGCCGCCCAGAAAAAGCGTGGCGCCGTCGTTGCTGAACCACAGGCTGGCGACGCCATCGAGCGAGGCCTTGTCCGCGGGGCCGCCGTCGCCGGTGGCGCCTTTTCCATCGGCAGTGCCTACGAACGTGGTGAGGATGCCGGTTTTGACATCGACCTTGCGGACTTTGCGGTTGGAGCTGTCGGCGACGTAGAGATTCCCGTCCGGCCCGACGACGAGATCGTGGATGAAATTAAATTCGCCTTTCGTGGCTGGACCTCCGTCGCCCCCGTCACCGATTTTGCCGGTGCCGGCAACGGTGGTGATGATTCCACGGGTATCCACCTTGCGCACCAGGTGTCCGTCTGTCTTTGTGCCAAACTGGCCGATGTACATGTTCCCCGCCTTGTCGAAGGCGACGGCGAAGGGCCTCGACACAAAGGCTTGATTCGCCAGACCGCCGTCCCCGCCGGTGCCGCCGGCGACCAGGGTGACCTTGTCCGCAAACAGCGGCGAGGCGAAGGCCAGCGAGAGGAGGAGGGCGAAGCCGGTTGTGAGGCTCGGGCGTCGGGGACGGAGGGTGATTTGCATAAGGAGACTCGGGTGTTGTTCTGGTGACGGTCAGGCTAGAGAGGGCAGCAGTGGATCGCGAGGAATTTGCTTTCGCGCCCGTCGGTCCTGACAGCGTGGGTTCGATGGGGAGGACGCTGACCGGCCGGCTTTCGGCGGCCCGGATCACCGGACCAGCTTGAGATCGTAGCTTGCGCCGCGCTGGCAGGCAATTTCCACGGTGGTTGCTGCGTCACTGGCGGACACGATGCGCGGGATGTTTTTCGCGTCGGCCAGCGGCCAGACACAGGTGGTTCCCTGCGCGTGTTCCAGGCGCCACCGGCCGTGAAAGGTGACGCGCAGCGGTTGAGGCTTGAATCCGCCGTCGGGCTGGAGGTTCAGGTCGGGGTCGGCCACGCTCACTTCCAACCCGCCGGTCGGCGAAGCCTGCGTCATGACGAGGCACGGGCGGTCAACCGCCTTCAACGGAAGCAGCTCGCCGCCGATGGCGTGAGAAATCTCCGGTTGCGGAGCGAAGAAAACGCCGCTCCAACGCCGCCCCGTCATGTCCCAGACCACGTGCGCGGAGTCATCGCGCTGGAGGATGCGATACGGGAGTTGGGCGGCAATCTTCCGCATCGTGTCGGGCGTCGCACGGACAGCGACCAGATATTCGTAACCGGCGTTCTTGGGCGCTTTGCCGTGATCAATCCACGCAGTGAGGAAGTCCCCTTCGGTGTCCTCCCAGTCATTCACGTCCCGGCTTTTCTGATGTTGGCGCGCGAGCCCGACCGTCTGTCCGGCAGGCACGTAATAGCCGGTCTGCTGGACGTCCAAGAACCAATGCGGCTTGGTTTGGTCCAGCGTTCGCTTCTCGGGGAAGCCCTTGAGTTCCGCCCCGTCCACCGCAGTGGGGCGGATTTCCGACGGCTGCGTGCCGCGGAGAGATTTTTGGCAGAGGGTCGTCTGAGTCGGATGGCGGGGTTCGTCGCAGGAGATGCCGGAGCCCAGGCAGAGGATGCGGTCGTCGCTGAACAACCAGCTCTTCCGGCCGCGGATGACCGTGTTGTCGGGCGCGATCGTCTGATTCATCACCATGGCGAAGAGTCCCTGCCTGCCGAAGTGCGAGAGACCACCGACGAAGGTCTCGGGCGAGCGGGTCACCTCGCTTTTCGCGGGCCATGCCTTTTCCAAATCGACCAGCGGGAGTTGCGGGACGGTGGTGCCCTCGAAGCGCGCCCAGTCCCAGCCAGCCCCGTCGTTTCCGCTGGCCTTGGCCGAGACAGGATTGCCACCGGCGAGGATTTCGAGGCTGCCGATGCTCATGAAAGGCCCGTAGCAATTGCGCCGGGCCTGCCGCTCGCTGCCCCAACAATATCGGCTCTGGCCGCGCACACACACGAGCCAGTCATCGCGGCGGTGGGCGAGCAGGGCGGCGTAGGGCATGACGAACGTGCCGTTCGGCTCGGGCTCGGGTTTGACGCCGAGGCTCAGATAAGGCTCCTTCTGCGCGGCCTCGGGCGCCAGGCGGAGGTAGGCGGCGGCCACTTCCCGATCGATCGGTTCCCTGCCGTCGGGCGATCCGAGGCGCGCCAGCGTGTCGAGGGCTTTGACGCCGTAAGGCAGAATGAGCCCATAGCCGGGCGTGAACGGGCTGCGGCCCTTGAGCGACAGCGGCAGGTCGAAGCGGTTGGCGTAGAGTCGTTGGGCAAGCATGGCGCGACGGAGCTGCTCGTGAGCCTCGGGACTCATGCGCCAGGGGGTGCCTTGGAGATCCCTGAGAAAATTGCTGAAATTGGCGAACGCGCCCTGAGCATAGGAATGGTAATGACCCCCGTGGTGATACGCCGAGCCATCCACTTTGAAAGCGCCGGATGGCTGGCTCAACGATCGTTCCATCATTGTTTTCCAGGCATTCAACCACCGGACCTGGTCGGTCGTTTCCGGCGGGATGAAACACAGGTCCATCAGGTGGCGGGCGTAATGCGAATAGAAATCCATGTTGGAACGGAGTGGCGCATCACCGATGACGTATAGCGTGTCGCCACCGCGCGCGCGGACCAGCGCCTCGAAGTGGTACTCGAATCTTTTGGCCTGATGGAGCACGTCGCGCATTCCCTTGAGGGCGTCGGCGGCGAGCGATTCCCCCTGATCCTGGAGAAAGTCAGCCACGAGCAGGAACGCCTCGGCCAGCCGGCTGCGTTGCCGTTCGTCGTTGCTGGCGTGGTAGGCTTGGGCGATCTGGGTGGCCAGTTCGGTGACGGGCTTCGCATTCGCCATCGTCACGCCGTCGGGACCGTGTTCGTCCGGCCAGAACCGCACGTCCTTGCCGCCGTATTCTCCCGGAGCGGCGCAGTAGTAAGTCCGGCCGTCCAAGCCGGGTCCATGCACGCCGTGTTCATCACGCGAAATCCCCATCGCCCTGACCTTGTCGCACAACTCGTTCACCCTGGCATCCGGCAGTCCGGGCACCTTCCGGGGTTTCGGGTCGGCACCCTTGAGTTTGCGCAGCCCCTCGAGCTCGGCCTCGGTGACGCGGGTGATTTTCGGGAATTGTTGGTCGTCCAGATATGGACGCCCCTGTCGCGGAATCAGCTTCGCGGGGTCGATCGAGGCGGACGGATAGGAAAGCAGGTTGAAACCCAGGTAGTCGAAGTAGGCCACGCCCCGCGGCACTTCCGTGGGCGCGGAAATCCTGATGTTGTCCACCTGCGACGTTGGCTGGCCACTGGGAAACGCATCGTAATGCAATCGCGCCTGCCGCCAGCCGGTGAACTGCATGGGAAAGCGGAATGAGCCGGTGACCTTCCCGGCCTCCCTGAACTCGAACAACAATTCCCCCGGGGCCGGTTGCTCCAGATACATCCAGATCGCGAAGGATGCCTTGTTGAGAAAGCCCCCCGTGCGGGAGACGTCGCCGATGCCGTGACGGATGACAATTTCCTCGCCCTTGCTCCATTCCCAGCGCAGCGAGTGCTTGCCGTGGTGATTGCGCAGTGAACTGATGCTCAGGCTTCCGGCGCGCGGCGAGGTGAAGTAGGAGGGCAGGCCATTCTCGAATGACTCATATATCGGCGGCGGCGCGGCCACTGCACGGGCTCCAAGCAGCAAATGGGCGGCGAAGATCAGCGACGCAGCCAATCTCGCCACGCGGCGGGAGAACGGGAATTTCGCGGGATGCGGAAGGTTCGTTGGTGGAATCATGGGTTAGGTGGAGTTGCCGGAGCATGGGCATCGACTCCGCATTGCCAAGCACTTACTGGCTGCGCCGTTTGGCAACCCGGTCTGGACCGTGAATCACGGTTACCGGCAGGGTGACCGGGCCAGCTTGTTTGCATG
>CAZUUP010000509.1:0-4535 GCA_964623105.1 uncultured Akkermansia sp. | reverse complement strand
ACGCCGCGCTGGAGGCGTTGAAGAAGTCGCTGCTGCACCAAGCCTTCACCGGAGACCTGTGAGGTTTTCTGTTTTCCTCGTTCCCATGCCCCGCCTACACTCCCCCCATGAGCAAGGCCGACATCCGTTGGATTCAACGCTTGCGGAATTACCGACAGGCGCTTTCCTGCCTGACGGCGGCGGTGGAGCTGGCCGGAGAGCGTCCGCTTTCCGAGCTGGAGCAGCAGGGGCTCATCCAAGGCTTTGAATTCACGCACGAGCTTGGGTGGAATGTGCTGAAGGACTATCTGGAGGAGCAGGGATTCGTGGGCATCATCGGCTCGAAGGGGGCGACGCGGGAGGCGTTCAAGAATGGATTGATCACCGATGGCGAGGCATGGATGGACATGATCAAGGCGCGCAATCTGACCTCGCACACCTACAAGGTGGAGGTGGCGGACGAGATCGCCAAGAACATCCTCGGTCGTTTCCATCCCGCGATGCGCGAGCTGGAGCGGCGCTTTGCGGAATTGGAAAAAAAGGAGACGGGCGAGGTATGAACCACGGATTGTCCGCCGCCACCGTCGCGAAGATTCACGGGGTGCTGTCGCAGCATCCGGAAGTCGAACAGGCGATCCTCTACGGCTCGCGGGCGAAGGGGAACTACAAGAACGGTTCGGACATCGACCTGACGCTCGTGGGAACCGGGCTGGGGTATGATGATTTGCTGAAAATAATGGGCGAACTCGACGATTTGCTCCTGCCTTACACGATTGACCTCTCGATTCTCCATAAGATCGACCACGAGGGGCTCCGCGAGCATATCCAGCGCGTGGGCCAGGAGTTCTACCGTCGGCAGGGGGCCAGTCGGCCGTTGCCGGTCCAACCTGCATGAACGAAGCCGAGACACGGGCCGAGCGTATTGATCCTGCGCTGAAGGCGGCGGGCTGGGGCGTCGTGGAGGGCAGCAAAATCCTGCGCGAATACCGCATCACGGAAGGCCGCATCGAGGGGCGCGGGCGTCGCGGCAAGGCGGACATCGCGGATTATGTGTTGGTGTATCGCAACACCAAGCTCGGCGTGATTGAGGCCAAGGCGGAAGACGAGGAACTCACCGAGGGCGTCGGGCAGGCGAAGGACTACGCGGGCAAACTCGCCATCCGCCACACCTACGCCACCAACGGCCACGGCATCTACGCCATCGACATGGAGACTGGGAAGGAAGGCGAAATCGCCGCCTACCCGACGCCGGACGAACTCTGGGCCATGACCTTCGCCGAGGCGAACGCGTGGCGCGACCGTTTCGCCGCCGTGCCGTTCGAGGACAAGGGTGGGTCGCATCCGAGCCGTTACTACCAGGACATTTCCGTGGATCGCGTGCTGGCGGCCGTTGCGGGCGGGCTCATGCGTATCCTGCTCACGCTCGCCACCGGCACCGGCAAGACGTTCATCGCGTTTCAAATCGCGTGGAAACTCTTTCACGCCCGCTGGAGCTTAAGCGGCCAGCCGACGCGCCGCCCGCGCATCCTGTTCCTCGCCGACCGGAACATCCTGGCGAACCAGGCTTACAACGCCTTTTCCGCCTTCCCCGAGGACGCGCTGGTGCGGATCGAGCCGGCGGACATCCGCAAGAAAGGCAAAGTTCCCAAGAACGGCAGCCTGTTTTTCACCATCTTCCAGACGTTCATGTCTGGCCCGCCCAAGGACGGCAAGCCGTCGCCCTACTTTGGCGAGTATCCGCCGGACTTCTTCGATTTCATCATCATCGACGAGTGCCATCGCGGTGGAGCGAACGATGAGGGTAACTGGCGGGCGATCTTGGAATACTTCGCGCCCGCCGTGCAGCTCGGCCTCACCGCCACGCCCAAGCGGAAGGACAATGTGGACACCTACGCCTACTTCGGCGAGCCGGTCTATATCTACTCGCTGAAGGAGGGCATCAACGACGGTTTCCTCACGCCGTTCAGGGTGAAGCAGATTTCAACGACGCTGGATGAATACGTTTTCACGCCGGACGACACGGTGGTCGAAGGGGAGATCGAGGCGGGAAAGCGTTACGAGGAGGCGGATTTCAACCGGAATATCGAAATCCGCCAACGGGAAAAGAAACGGGTGGAGATTTTCATGGGGCAGATCAACCAGAACGAAAAGACACTGGTCTTCTGCGCGAACCAACCCCACGCGTTGCTGGTGCGCGACCTCATCAACCAGCTCAAGACGAGCAAAGACCCGAACTACTGCCAGCGCGTTACGGCCGACGACGGCGAGATCGGTGAGCAACACCTGCGGGATTTTCAGGACAACGAGAAGACCATCCCCACGATCCTGACCACGTCGCAGAAGCTATCGACCGGCGTGGACGCCCGGAACATCCGCAACATTGTGTTGATGCGCCCGATCAACTCGATGATCGAGTTCAAACAGATCATCGGGCGCGGCACGCGGCTGTTCGAGGGTAAGGATTACTTCACGATTTATGACTTCGTGAAGGCGCACCAGCACTTCCTCGACGCGGAGTGGGATGGCGAACCGTTAACGCCCGAAGAACCCCAAGTGTGCCAGACCTGCGGCCAGAAGGCTTGCATCTGCATCAGGGACGGGCCGAAACCGTGCTCGATTTGCGGTCAAAATCTGTGCATCTGTCCGCCGGAACCATGCCCGAAGTGCGGCCAGCGGCCGTGTATCTGCCGCTGCAAGGTGAAGGTGAAGCTGGCGGATGGCAAGGAGCGCAACATCCAGCACATGACCTGCACCAGCTTCTGGCATCCGGATGGCACCCCGATAAGCGCCCAGCAGTTTATGGAGCTGCTATTTGGCAAGTTGCCGGAGTTCTTCCACAACGAGGAGGAGCTGCGCGTCATCTGGAGCGCGCCGGACACCCGGAAGCGGCTCCTCGAGGGGCTGGCCGAAAAGGGATTTGGCCACGAACAGCTCGCCGAGATGCAAAAGATCATCGATGCCGAGGCGAGCGACCTGTTCGATGTGCTGGCGCACGTGGCCTACTCGAAGGCACCGCTCACCCGCAAAGTGCGCGCCGCGCAAGCCCGGGTTTACATCAACACCCACTTCAACGCCAAGCAGCAGGCCTTTCTCGACTTTGTGCTCCAGCATTACGTGACCGTGGGCGTGGAGGAACTGGAACAGGAGAAGTTGACGCCCCTGCTGCGATTGAAATATCGCGACTCGATCGCCGACGCGGTCGCCGACCTTGGTCAGCCGGCGGAGATTGGGAAGGCATTTGCCGGCTTCCAAAAATATCTCTACCGGCAAACGGCATGATGCGGTGAGGGCGGAGGCAACCACGCCGAGTTCAAAAGCGCTGCTTAAAACGGAACCCGGCGGGAATTCACTTCCTGCCGGGTTTCTCTTTTGGCGGGTGGTGGGCGGGATAATTGGGGCGTGATCGGTGTCGTGCGGAAACGGGAAAGGGGATGGAAGGGCGGCAGCCCTGAGGTGCGGCAGGGGGTTGGCCGGCGGGAGAGTTTTGGGTGGGAAGAGGCGGCGGTGGTCGGGAGGTTCGGATTCGCCGGGTTGCTGAGAAAGATTGAAATGCCGGCGGGGGTCTTTTACGGTCGGGCCATGCGAATTTCCCTGTGTTTCTTGAGCGTGCTGGCGCTGTTTGGCGTGGCGGGTTGTGACAGCAAACCGGCGGGTTCGGACGGCGGCAAACCCGCGCGTGAGGTGGGCGGCTACACAGCGGTCACCAAGTCCCCGGGCACGAACACGGCGGCCGCCAAGGGATACACCATTGCGGTCATCCCGAAGGGCACGACCCACGAATTCTGGAAATCCATCAACGCGGGCGCGGTGAAGGCGCAGCGGGAACTGGCGGCCAAGGGCACGCCGGTGGAGATCATCTGGAAGGGCCCGTTGCGCGAGGATGACCGGGATCAGCAGATTCAGGTGGTGGAGAATTTCATCCAGCGGCGTGTCAGCGGGATCGTGCTGGCGCCGTTGGATTCGACCGCGCTGGCCGCGCCGGTGGCGTCCGCCGCGAGCGCGAACATCCCGACGATTGTCATCGATTCCGGGCTGAAGTCGGACAAGATCGTGAGCTACATCGCGACGGATAATTTCAAGGGCGGCCAGTTGGGCGGCGAGCATTTGGCGAAATTGCTGGGCGGGAAGGGGAATGTGATTTTGCTCCGGTATCAGGTGGGTTCAGCGAGCACCGAGGAACGGGAAGGCGGCTTCCTCGAGGCGATGAAGAAGTTTCCGGACATCAAGCTCATCTCCGCCGATCAATATGCCGGGGCGACGCGTGAGAGCGCCTATCAGGCGGCGCAGAATCTCCTCAACCGGCATGGGCGCGACGTTAATGGCGTCTTTGCCCCGTGCGAGCCGGTGACCATCGGGTTGGCCAAAGCGTTGCGGGACATCGGCCGCGCCGGGGGGGCTGCGAAGCTGGTCGGGTTCGATGCGGGGACACAGGCGGTCGAGGGGCTCCAGAAGGGGGATGTGCAGGGGTTGATCGTCCAAAGTCCCGTCAACATGGGTTATCTCGGGGTAATGACGATGGTGGAGCATCTCCAGGGGCGGAAGATCGAGAAGGTCGT
>CAZUUP010000508.1:0-4539 GCA_964623105.1 uncultured Akkermansia sp. | reverse complement strand
TGGGGTGCGGCCGAAGTTGATGAGGAGTCCAACTTTGACTCCGGTGGCGTTCAGTTCGTTGAGGAGTTGTGGTTCGTCGTCCGAGTTGTATTCCGGGGCAGTCTGCAACTCGACTATCACGACCTCATTCACGAACAGGTCCGCGCGGAACTCACCGACGACCACACCCTTGTAGAGCACTTTGATGGGCGCTTCGATTTCGGCTTTGAGTCCTTGGCGTTGTAGCTCGGCTTGCATCGCTCGCTGATAAACGGATTCCAGAAAGCCATGGCCCAGCACGCGATAAACCTCATAGGCTGCCGCGATAATCTTCTCGGTCACATCCGCATGGAGCAATTCCGTCTTCATCCGTGTTTCGTCCGTGTTCAATCCGTGGCTAAAAATCAGCCCACACTCCCATCCAGGCTCACCCCCAGCAGCTTCTGCGCTTCGACTGCGAACTCCATCGGCAGCTCGCGGAAGACTTCTTTGCAGAAGCCGTTTACGATCATGTTCACAGCGTCCTGCGTCTCAAGACCGCGCTGGTTGAGGTAGAAAATCTGGTCCTCGCCAATCTTCGAGGTGCTGGCTTCGTGCTCGACCTGCGCGGTCGGATTCTGCACGTCAATGTAGGGGAAGGTGTGCGCGCCGCATTTGTCGCCGAGCAGGAGCGAATCGCACTGGGAGAAGTTGCGGGCGTTCGTCGCGCCTTTCATCACCTTCACCTGGCCGCGATAGCTGTTCTGGCCGCGCCCGGCGCTGATGCCCTTGCTGACGATGGTGCTGCGGGTGTTCTTGCCGATGTGAATCATCTTTGTGCCAGTGTCGGCCTGCTGCATGTGGTTCGTCAGCGCAACGGAGTAGAACTCGCCTTGTGAGTTGTCGCCCTGCAGGATGCAGCTGGGATACTTCCACGTGATGGCGGAGCCGGTCTCGACTTGCGTCCAGGAAATCTTCGAGTTCGCGCCTTTGCAGAGGCCGCGCTTGGTGACGAAGTTGTAAATGCCGCCTTTGCCGTCCTTGTCGCCGGGATACCAATTCTGGACGGTGCTGTATTTGATTTGCGCGTTGTCCAGCGCGATGAGTTCCACGACGGCGGCGTGGAGCTGATTTTCGTCGCGCATTGGGGCGGTGCAGCCTTCGAGGTAGCTGACGTAAGCGCCCTCGTCCGCGACGATGAGCGTGCGCTCGAACTGGCCCGTGTTCGCGGCCTCGATTCGGAAGTAAGTGGACAACTCCATCGGGCAGCGGACCCCCTTGGGGATGTAGCAGAAGGAACCGTCGGTGAAGACGGCGGAGTTCAGCGCGGCGTAGAAGTTGTCCGTGTGCGGCACGACTGAGCCGAGATACTTCTGCACGAGCTCGGGGTGATGCGCGACGGCCTCGGAGAAGGAGCTGAAGATGATTCCCTGCTTGGCCAGTTCGGTCTTGAACGTGGTGGCAACAGAGACGCTGTCCACCACGGCATCGACGGCCACGCCGCTGAGGCGCTTCTGCTCATTGAGGGAAATGCCGAGCTTGTCAAAGGTCTTGCGCAACTCGGGGTCCACCTCGTCGAGCGAGTTCAGGGTCTTCTTCTGCTTGGGCGCCGAGTAGTAGCTGATGGCCTGATAATCCGGCTGGGTATAGTGGACGTTGGGCCATTTGGGCTCGGTCATCGTCTGCCAGTGGCGGAAGGCTCTGCGGCGCCATTCGGTGAGCCACGCCGGTTCATTCTTCTTGGCGGAGATGAAGCGGATCGTGTCTTCACTCAGGCCGGGCGGGACGGTGTCGGACTCGATATTGGTGACGAAGCCATATTTGTAATCAGTCGCGACAATTGCTTCGATGGTATCGGTGGAGGTGCTCATGGGGAGGGATTACTGCCGCAATGCGGCGCGGCGGATGGGAAGGATAATTTGTGCGCGAGAGTTTACTTCGATCGGGCGGAGCAGTCCGGGCAGGTGCCGCGGAGGGAAAGTTCGTAGTGGGTGACGTGAAATCCGGACGGAACCTTGGCCCCGGAAACCGGCCCGGCAGCGGTGCAGCCAACATCCATTACCCGGCCGCACGCCTCGCAGTAAAAATGGCAGTGGTCATTCATGTTCGGACAATACCGGGTGGCGGCGCGGTTGACATTGACCTGGCGGATCAGCCCGCAGGTGACCAAGGCATCCAGGCAGTTGTAAACCGTGGCCATGGAGATGTCCGGAGATTCGTGCTTGGCCCGCAGGAAAACCTCCTCGGCGGTGGGATGATCCCGCGTTTCCAGCAGGACATTGTACACCTGCTGACGCTGCGGCGTGAACCGCAAGCCACTGGTCGCCAGCCGTTCATTCAGTTGCTCAGGGATTTCTTTTTTCCCGGTTAACATAACGCCCCATCAGTGGTCGTGATTGACCTGTTTGTCAATATTTAGAACTATTCTAATGATAAGTTTCTCCGGAGCACCGATAGCCTTGATCCGCTCCCGCGATTGTCAAATGCCGCCGGTCGTCAGTCTGTCGGCACAACCGGGCGGCATCGCCCCGACCGCGAGCAGGCAACTTGATGGACGCCGGGCACGGTGGAAAGAAAAAGGGGCCGGACGGGATCGTCCGGCCCCCGAAACCCATCTGCCCGGGATTACGGCTGGTCGTAGTCTTTCAACGGGCGCAGCCAGATGTTCCGGTAGCGCACGGGATCCCCGTGATCCTGCATGCGGATGGGTCCTTTTTCGCCATGCGGGGTGTACTTGGCCAGAGTGCGATGTCCGGTGGCCCCAAGCATTTCCTTCCGATTGTGAACGAGCACACCGTTGTGGAAGGCCGTGACGTATGCCGGCGATTCGAGCTTGCCGTCCTTGAAGCGCGGCGCGATGAACACGATGTCATAGACCTGCCATTCGCCGGGCGGACGCGACGCATTCACCAACGGAGGGGACTGGCCGTAAAGCGCCGCCGCCTGACCGTCCGGGTAGGTGGGGTTCTGGTAGCTGTCCAGGACCTGAAACTCATAGCGGCCAAAAAAGAAAATGCCGCTGTTGCCACGGCCCTGACTGTCACCCTTCGGCGGATTCGGGGTGGCAAATTCGATGTGGAGCTGGCAGTCGCCAAACTCGTCCCGCGTGCTGATTTCCCCGCCGTTGGGCGTCCCTCGCGGCGGGACTTGCATGGCGCCGTCTTTCAAAATCCAGCCGCTCGAATTGCCCTTGGAATCCTTCCATTTCGACAGGTCGGTGCCATCGAACAACACAATGGCGTCCGAAGGCGGCTTGCCGGGTTGGTCGGCCGTGCTGAATGTGCCAGGCGTAACCACGGTCGGCTGCGGCCGCAAACCGTCGTGGACGTGCCACTTGCCACCCGGGAGCATCGGCGTGTCCTGATAACCGATCGGCTTTTTCTCACCGTCCGCGGCGTGGGAATCGAGGGCGCTGCCGGCCACCGCCAAGGCCAGGATCCATGTTTGTGTCTTCATGCAATTATGCTGAGTTGGAGTTGCTGCATCTGGCGGCGCCTTCCGTCGCCGGAATTTCGGCGTAATGGCGGAGAGCAGCCGTGATGTTCGCAGGGTGGGTATCACCGGGGGCGGCCGGTGGCAAGCTGGGGATGCGAATCCGAACGCCAAGGTTCCCCCGCTCGCCGCACCGCCGCCAGCTTACTCCGGCACAAACCGCACGTCATCGAGGTAAATCACTGCCCCAGGCGGGCCCGTGATCGTCAACGCAAGGCTCCCCGTCAATGTTGCGGGCGGCGTGAACGGGATCACAATTTCCTTCCAGTCCGCGGTGACCTGCGCGCTGGTCGCTTGGGAAACCGATTTGCCATCGAATGTCCCGGCGAGCGTCGCTTTGCACTCGATTTCACCCGCGGATTTTATCCACGCGGTGAGTCGGTGCGGCACGCCGGCGGTGAACTGGACGGGATGAAACTTACCCTTGGTCTTGATCAACGCCGACTGGCTCCCCGTCTTCACGTGCGCCGGATCGGTGTTCACCCCCACCGTGTTGTCCCAGAACGCCACCGCCTTCAAATGTTCCACACCCGCCGGCTCGAATCCGCCCCAGATGCTGCAGCCGTCGTAGCCGAGTTTTGCCCGTGGTTGCAGCAACCCGGCTACGGCCGGCTCCACCCGCAACAACGGCGTGGAGTAACGAAAACCCTGCCGGTCGGTCACCGCGCCGCCGACGTAGAACGGCAACGGGCCGGGCGGCAATTCCGCCGTGCAGACGCCCCCGTGCATTCGCGCAGGCAGCGTCTGCCAGAAGCGCGAGACCCAGTTGCCCGCGTCGCCGTGGCTCAGGATCAGGTCCGCCATCACCACCTCGCGTGGCCCGCTGAAATCCCATTCCGCCGTCGTGACCGCACCGCGTCGCACGATGCGTACGGGGCTGACCGTGTTGAACGCCGGCGCGTTCTGCAGATGCGCATCCAGCCAAGCGAACACCTGTTCATCCGCCGTCGGCGTCAGGCCGTGGTTCCAATTGGGCAGGATCGTCAGGTGCTTCGGTCCGCTCGCGAGCCGGTCCGTCTCCATCAGCGCTGGCATCCAGTAAAAATGATCGTTCGCGCCGGTAAACCAGCCGATGGGCGTCGCGCGGGT
>CAZUUP010000507.1:0-4561 GCA_964623105.1 uncultured Akkermansia sp. | reverse complement strand
GGGGGTGGGGGGGGGGGGGGGGGGGGGGGGGGGGGGGGGGGGGGGGGGGGGGGGGCTCGACGCAGTGGTCGAGGAGGGCGGCGAACTCGGCGGTGTCCGCGGCCGGGAAGCCGGTGGCTTCGGTGGGCGGGGCGCTGAGAGTGAGGAGGGAGAGGAGGTCGGTGGCGGGAGTGGCTGAGGCGGTCATGATTTCGGCTTTTCTGCGGCTTTGCGGGAGATTGCCAGCCGCAGCCGTTCCGAGATCAGGGCTGCACGTTTGGCGGCCGCTTCGTTGGGCCGCGCCAGCATTTCCAAAAGGCCCGCCGTCTCGGTCTCTTTCATGAAGAGCATGATCTTCACGATGACCGGGTCGGCGAGTTCCCGCATGATTGCCGTTGCAGCAGCCGGTTCCATGGCCGCATAGGTTTTTGCCAAGCGTTTGAGGTTGGTGACCTCCTCCTCCTGAACCCGGGTGATGTTACGATCGAACTCCTCCTGGGCCTTGGCGACTTTCTGGTTGAATTCCTCCTGGGTGCGGGCGGCGCTCTGGTCGAAGTCCGTCTGCATTTTGGAGAGGTTTTGTTTGAGAAGAGAGAGTTCCTCGCGCTCGGCCTTGAGGCGGGTTTCGAGTTCGGCGAGTTGTTCGCGGCGTTTGGCGAGGGTGTTGCGTTCCTCGCGGAGGTCGCGGACGAGGTCGTCGATTTCGGCGGGGGTGAAGCTCCAGGAGGGTTGGTGCTGACGCTGGGCTTCTTTGGCAGCGAGGTCCTCCTCCTTGGGAGCTGCGGGGGCGTGGGGGGTGATGGATTTGGCGGCGCGAAAGGCGAGGAAGCTGGAGATGGCGAGGAAGGTGACGGCGCCGAGGAAGGCGGCGAGCAGCTTGGATTGGAGGATGGGGAGGAGTTTGGCCATCGCTAGTTCCAGATGGGATCCGGGTGGAGGTGGTCGTCGAGGACGGAGTCAGGGCCGGCGCGGTGGGCGAGTTCGTCGAGGAGTTTTTGTTCCTCGCGATTGCATTCGCGCTGGTAGTTTTTGCGTTGTTGGTCGAGGAATTTTTCGACGACTTCGCGGTTTTGGCGGGCGGTGAGGACGGTGAGGAGGGCGAGGTTGGCGGCTTCCTCGGCCTGGGACAAGAGGGTGAGGCGTTGTTCGCGTTGCTGGCCGAGGTGGTGGCAGTGGGCCTGGCGCTGGAGGAGGGCGGCGGCGTGGGTGCCTTCGATCATCTGGTGGCGGAGGTCGTTCCAGGCGAGGGCGAGATCGTTTTCGATGGCGGCGAGGTCGTCGCGGGCCTGCTGGCGGGTCTGGAGTTTGCGGGCGTAGTTTTCGAGGGCGTCGCGTTCTTCGCGCTGGCGGACGGTGAGGAGGGCCTGAAGGGTGAAGCGGAAATGTTTCATATCCCGTTAAACGGCTGTTTTCGGGGACGGCTGAACTGGTTTGTTGGGGCGAGATGGCGGGGGAGTGGGGTTGGCGAGGGCGTGCTGGAGGAGTTTCCAGCTTTCGGGTGCCTGGAAGCCCTGGCCGACGGACTGGCGGGCAAATTGTTTAAGGGGTTCGTGGAGAGCGATGGCGTGGTCGATGGCGGCGTTGGAGCCGGCGGGGTAGGCGCCGATGTTGATGAGGTCCTGGTTTTTGCGGTGGACGGCGAGGGCTTCGCGGGCGCGGCCGGCGAGGGCGAGTTGGTCGGGGGTGAGGAGGTCGCGGACGAGGCGGCTGACGGAGTCGAGGACTTCGATGGCGGGATAGTGGTTTTGAGCGGCGAGTTCGCGGCTGAGGACGATGTGGCCGTCGAGGATGGAGCGGACGGAGTCGGCGATGGGGTCGTTCATGTCGTCGGCTTCGACAAGGACGGTGAAGAAGCCGGTGATGGAGCCGGTTTCGCCCATGCCGGCGCGTTCGAGGAGTTGGGGGAGCATGGAAAAGACGGAGGGAGTGTAGCCGCGGGTGGCGGGGGGTTCGCCGACGGCGAGGCCGATTTCGCGCTGGGCCATGGCGAAGCGGGTGACGGAGTCCATCATGAGGAGGACGTTCTGGCCGCGGTCGCGGAAGTATTCGGCGACGGCCATGGCGATGAAGGCGCCTTTGAGGCGGGCGAGGGCGGGTTGGTTGGAAGTGGCGACGATGACGACGGATTTTTGGCGGCCTTTTTCGTCGAGGTCTTTTTCAAGGAATTCGCGGACTTCGCGGCCGCGTTCGCCGATGAGGGCGATGACGTTGACGTCGGCCTCGGCGTGGGAGGCCATCATGCCGAGAAGGGTGGATTTGCCGACGCCGGAGCCGGCGAAGATGCCGAGGCGTTGGCCGCGGCCGCAGGGGATGTAGGTGTCAACGGGTTTGATGCCGGTCTGGAAGACGTGGCGGATGCGCTGGCGTTTGAGGGGGTGGGGCGGGGGGAGGGTGGCGGAGACGGAGCGTTCGGCGACGATGGGGCCGAGGTCGTCGAGGGGAGTTCCGAGAGCGTCGATGACGCGGCCTTTGAGGGATTCGCCGACGGGGACCTGGAGGGGGGAGCCGAGGGCGATGACTTCGGAGCCGGGGTGGATGCCGTGGGTTTCGCCGAGGGGCATGAGGAGGACGTGGCTGCCGCGGAAGCCGACGACTTCGGCGAGGGTGGAGCCGTCGTGGCGGGCGGATTCGATGCGGCAGACTTCGCCGACGGCGGTGAGGGGGCCTTCGGACTCGACGACGAGACCGATGAGCTGGACGACGCGGCCGCGGTTTTCGAGAGTGCGGGTGGAGCGGAGGCGGTCAAGGGTGTGGCCGAGGCGGAGGCGGGATGGGGGGGCGGAGAGGGACATGGGGGGATTAGTAATTAGTGATTAGTGATTAGTGGTTAGTGGTTAGTGGTTAGTGATGCGTGGGTTAGGGGAGGAGGGATTTTTTCAGGAGATCGAGTTTGGTTTCGCGGCGGGCGTCCACGGTGCCGAAGCGGGTTTTTACGAGGCAGCCGCCGCGGGTGATGGCGGGGGAGGATTCGAAGTGGAGGCGTTCGGTGGCGCCGTTGGGGAGGGCCTGGGGTGCGTTGGTGCGTTCGAGAAGGGCGAGATCTTCGGGGTGAAGCTGGACCCAGCATTCGCCGGCTTCGTGGGCCTGATTGAGGGCTTCGCGGATGGCGGCGGCGACGGTGTCGGCGGTGATGGGGAGTTCGGCGACCAGTTTTTGGGCGACTTCGAAGGCGAGGGCGACGAGGGCGGATTCGCAATCCTGGATGGTGGCGGGGAGGGCGTCGTGGAGGGATTGGAGGACGCCGTTTTGGAGCTGGATGAGTTCGGCGCGTTGCTGGAGGAGTTGTTCGCTGAGGGCTTGTTCGCCGGCGAGCTGGCCGCGGAGGAAGGCGGCCTGTTCGAGTTCGGCGAGGCGCGCGGGGTCGAGGCCGGGGTTCGCGAGGCGAAGGCCGCGGAGAGGGCGGGCGAGGCGGAGGGGTTCAGGCGGCGGCTTGTTCACGGGAGTTTTTGCCGACGGAGATTTCGATTTCGCCCTCGGTTTCGAGGCGGCGGACGACTTCGATGATTTTCATCTGGGCGGCCTCGATGTCGCGGAGTTTGAGGGCGCCCATGTTGGAGGATTCCTCGTTGACGGTTTCGGCGGCGCGTTTGGAGATGCAGCCGAGGAGTTTGGCGCGGAGCTGGTCGCTGGCGGTCTTGAGGGAGACGGCGAGGTCGCGCATTTCGACTTCGCGGAGGACTTTCTGGAGGGCGGGGACGTCGAGGCCGGTGAGGTCCTCGAAGGTGAACATTTTCTGGCGGATGAGGATGCTGAGTTCGGGGTTGCGTTCGTCGAGGTCGAAGAGGATGGATTTGGTGAGGTTTTTATCGAGGCAGTTGAGGGTGCGGGCGACGTTTTTGACGCCGCCGGTCTGGTTGAGGGGGCGGTTGACGCTGGAGCCGGCCTGGCGGTTGAGGACCTGGACGACCTGTTCGACGACCTCGATGGAGATGGCGGAGAGGTTGGCGAAGCGTTCGACGACCTGGCCGCGGTTGTCGGGGCGCATCATGGTGAGGAGGTCGGCGGCTTTTTCGGGGGAGAGGTAGCTGAGGATGACGGCGATGGTCTGGGGTTGTTCGTGTTTGGTGAGGTTGAAGATCTGGCGGGCGTCCATGTCGGCGATGGTCTGCATGGCCGCGATGGGGGTGCGCATGGGGAAGACGCGGCTGAGGATGGAGGAGGCGCGGATGGGGCCGACGGAGCGTTCGAGGGTGTTTTGGGTGAAGTCCACGCCGCCGACGATGGCGGTGGAGGCGTATTCGGCGACGCTGGTGAATTCCTTGAGGATGTCGTCCTGGAGGTTGCGGGGGATGATGGTGAATTTGGCCATCTCGACGGAGATGGCCTCGACTTCGTCGTCTTCGAGTTTTTTGAAGATTTCGGCGGCGGTGTCGGGGCCGAGGATGGTGAGGAGGACGGCGAGTTTTTCGAGGCGGGTCATCTGGGCGGCCTCGGTGGGGATGGTGCGTTTGGTTTCGGTTTGAGCCATGGGGTGAGGGGGTTGAGCGGGGTGGGGGAGGGGGAAAGTAATTAGTGATTAGTGATTAGTAATTAGTGATTAGTGGTTAGTGATTAGTGATTAGTAATTGGTAGTTGGTAAGCA
>CAZUUP010000506.1:0-4562 GCA_964623105.1 uncultured Akkermansia sp. | reverse complement strand
ACGCCAGGCCCGCTTTCACGGCGCCTGGCGTTGCTTGGTTGGATTTCAGGAAGGCTCTGTCGGTCAGGGCTTGTTTGTGCGCACGAACTCGATGGCCGTCGTGACGAACTCGGTCGGATCCTTGGCAAACGTGCCGTTGTCGGTTTCGATGGCCATGACTCCGTCCCAATTGGCCTTCTTCAGCTCCGCGAGCAGGCCCTTGTAGTTGGCCTGGCCGGTGCCGACCTTGACATCGAGCATCACCGATTTGCCGTCCACGGTTTCGACCTTCTTGTCCTTCAGGTGAATGTCATAGACGCGTCCTTGGTAATCGCGAAATGCGGCCGCCGCGTCAAACCCCGCTCCGGTGATGTGGCCGACGTCCATGCACACGCCGATGCGTTTGTCGCGGTTCTTGAGCACTGACCACACCTTCTCCGGCGTGCCGTACACCGAGTCCTTGCCGTGGTTGTGAATGGCCAGCTTGATGTCGTATTCCTTGACCAGTTCCTCAAGTCCATCCCACAGCGCCTTGTCATTCTTTGGCTCCACCACGATCAGCTTGCAGCCCACGAGCTTGGCGAACTCGAACAGTTTCCGGTTCTTCTCCTTGTCGGGTGATGTCCCCGCGACGCCAAACGTGTAACAGACCAGCCCGTTGGCGTCCAAAATAGCCTTCTTGCGCCGGGTTTCCTCGGGGGCGGCGTTCGGGTCCATGTGCGACCCGATCATCTGGATCTGCTTGAGCTTGTGTTTGACGGCAAACGCCACCACGTCGTCGAACTTCATGTTCCGGCAGGTCCACGTTTGCAGACCAACCACCGGCTCGTAGCCAGCCGCCACCGCGGAGGAACCAAGCAGGACACCCGCGACCGCGACGGCCGCGCACAACGCCAAAGATTTCAATGTTTTCATGGGTTTGAATTGAGACGCTGAAACCCTTCCCCGCGACCGCGGCGCGGTCAACCTCGAAAGTCTCTCCTCCCCGCACTTGCCGGAAACCACCGAAGCTCTTTGCCGCGCTGCCCTCGAAAAAAAATAGGACCGCCAAGCTGCGGTCCTCCGTGACAATTGACGCCTCCAGCCGTCGGTTTGCGGCTACACTGTCATGATCTCTTTTTCCTTTTGGGCGAGATGCGTGTCGATTTTCTTGATGTACTGGTCGGTGAGCTTCTGGATTTCCTTCTCCGCGTTCTCTTCGTCATCCTCCGTGACGCCGCCAGCCTTGGCTTCCTTCTTCAACGCCTCGATGCCGTCGCGCCGGATGTGGCGGATGGCGACGCGACCGTCCTCGGCCATCTTCTTGATGGCTTTCACGAATTCCTGACGACGTTCCGTGCTGAGGTCGGGCAGGACGATGCGGAGAAATTTGCCCTGCACCGCAGGATTGAGGCCGAGATTGGCCTTCTGGATGCCCTTTTCAATCGCGCCTATGGTGCCGGCATCCCAGGGCTGCACCAGCAACATGCGCGATTCCGGCGTCGAGATGCTCGCCACCTCGCGCAGCCGCATTTGCGACCCATAGACCTCGACCACCACGTTCTCAATCAGCGACGGCGATGCCTTGCCCGTCCGCACGCCTGAGAACTCCTTGACCACATGCTCCTCGGTTTTGAGCATTTTGTCTTCCGTATCCAGCAAAACGTCGTCCAGTGCCATAATGCTCATGGTTTAGCAAAACCGCGGGAGGATGTATAGGCTTGTCTGAACCGGGCGGAAGCCTGACGGGTTGCGGCGCGGCTGAATCGGGTTTCCCTCGCCCCTCGGAGGGGAGAGGGATCAAGGTAGAGGGGTTCGATCCGCCGGAATAATTACTCGGATTTCGTCCACGCTCGTTTCGTTGGAAACCTCTCCCCGGCGCGCTCTCCTCCAAAGGGAGAGATTTCTCCCAACCCAAGTTCGCGCCTTGAATCCCCGAACCATTCTGCGGGCGGAGCGCCGAGCAATGCTCGGCGCTCCGGTTCATGGGGAGGGAGAATAAGCCCCGGGTCACCCGTCCGTCTCGGCTGCGGTGGTTGGGGCGACACCGCGGTGCGTCCATCGTGTCTCGGTGGCCAACCCGGCGTTCGCGACTGCACGGACGCGACTCACGGCGTTTTGCCCGGCGGGGCCTTCTCGATGTCCGTGTCGTTGATCCACCCGGTTCGCGGGCGTTCTCCGCGCAGGTATTTTTCGTAGAAACCAACGTGCCCGGTGTTGGCGTGGGGATACTTGTCGAACACGTCGCCTTGACCCGCCATACGCGGATCGCCCTGCCGTCGCAGTTCGGCAAACAACCGGTCCTGCAAGGCGGCGCGGGTCGTGGCGGTGGCGTTGTCGCCGGCGCGGTTGCGCACGCAGTCTGGATCGCTGGCGAGGTCGTAGAGTTCTTCGGCCGGCCGCATTCCGAAGCACAGCGCCCAGAAGGGATCGCCGGCCTGCTTCCGGTGCGCCTCGAGGACGAAGCTCTTGGTGGCACCGCCGTCGCAATCGAGGTAGCCGGTCTCGGGATTGCCCGCCGGCCAGCGCGCTGGCTCGAAATTGCGGATGTACATCCAGCCGTCCTTCACAATGGCGCGAATGGGAAAACCCGCGTCGTTTGGCCTGCCGATGTCCGTACGCTCACGTCCGAGGAGGACGAAATCACGCGCGGGGTTGACGCGACCGGATTTCTCGGAGCGGAAAATGTCGATCAGACTCCGCCCGGTGGTTTCCGCCATGCCGGTTTGCGACCAGGGCACGCCCGCCAGCTCGATGAACGTGGGCGCCAGATCGACGAAGCTCACGAAGTCGTCGATGACGCGTCCGGGGCGGACGATTCCCCGCGGCCACATGACGGCGAAAGGCACCCGGTTGGCCGCCTGGTAGGTGTTGCCCTTGACGCGCGGGAAGGGCATGCCGTGGTCGGCCGTCACCACCACGAGCGTGTTCGTGAGCAATCCGCGCTGCTCGAGCGTGGCCAGCATCCGCCCGAGATGTCGGTCGAAATGCTCGACCTCGAAGGCGTAGTCGAGCATGTCGTTGCGGACGGTTTCATTGTCGGGCCAGTAGGCCGGAACCCGATCAATGTCCGAAAGCTTCTTTCCCCCCTTGGCAACCCCGGAACCGAACTCGTAACCGCGGTGGGGCTCGATCGCTCCGTACCAGAAGCACCACGGCGCGTTGGTCGGCGCGGCGGCAAGGAAGTCCTCGAAGTTGCCCGCGTAATCGTTGTTGCTGATTTCGCCGGTCGGGGGCTTGGCTTTGCGGGCATTGAAGGCTTTGCCGGTCAGTTGCCTGGGTTTGCCCTGCGCGTCCTTCGCGACCCCCGGCCCCCAGCCTTTGAGCGTGTGGCCTACGAACCAACCGTGCTCCGCCAGCGCCTCGCCCCAGCCTTTGAACTCCGCGGGAAAGTATGGAATGTGGTTGGCCGCCTCCTTCAATTGCCACGAGTTGCGTCCGGTGAGAATGCACGCCCGCGACGGCGCGCACTTGGCGTTCGGCGTGTAGGCCTCCGTGAACAGCAGGCCCGCCTGCGCCACGCGATCAAAGGCGGGCGTCTTCATCCAGCGCGTCCCATACGCTCCGGCGTGCCGGCCCCAGTCGTCCGCGATTGCGAAGAGGATGTTGGGGCGGCTGGCCGGGGCCGGCGCGGCAGCGGCGGACAGGGCGAGGGCGGTGGCCGCCATCCAGCAGCTGAACGCACCAACCCATCGGAGCAAGGGTGATTTCATACTTGAGAGTAAACCACAAAAACTGTCCCGCGCCCGGGGAGCGGACTGCCGCCGCTGGCCAATCTCACCGGCACCGGGAACCCTTCATTCATGCCGCAACGCCTCGATCGGATCCAGCGCGGCGGCGCGGGATGCGGGATACAGGCCGAAGACAATTCCTACCGCGCCCGAGATGCCGAAGGCAATGATCACCGACCACGGCGTGATGATGGTCTTCATGTCCGTGAGGTGCGACACCAGCAGCGGCGTGAGCACACCCACAATCACGCCGATCAGGCCGCCGCCGACCGACAGCACCACGGTCTCGACCAGAAACTGCGTGGTGATGTCCTTCTTCTTGGCCCCGAGGGCGCGTCGCACACCGATCTCCCGCGTTCGCTCGGTGACGGTGGCCAGCATGATGTTCATGATGCCGATGCCGCCCACGATGAGCGAAATGGCGGCAATGGAACCGAGGACGATGTTGAAGATGCGCTTGGTCTGCTCCGCCTGGCGCAACAGTTCGAGCGGCACGATCAGCTCGAAATCCCGCCGCGCGTGAAACCGTCGCAGCATCGACTCGAGTTGGGGTACCGCAGTTTCCACCGAGTCCTCGGAGGCAAACTGCACGGTCACCTGGTGAAGCTGGACCTTTTCCGCCTCGAAACTGCCCGACGAGCGCCGGAAGATCGTCTCGCCGAAGCGGCTCCGTGCTGTGGATAGGGGAATGTAAACGTTGCTGTCCAACGCCTGACCCTCCATCGGCCCCGACTGCGGTCGCTTTTGTTCGGTCGTTCGCTCCCGGAGCAGACCGACGACTTGGTAATAATCGGCCCCGATTTTAACCTGTTCATCCAGCGGGTTTTGATAGGGAAACAGCCGCGATGCCAGCCCCAGCGTCACGACGCAGAC
>CAZUUP010000505.1:0-4577 GCA_964623105.1 uncultured Akkermansia sp. | reverse complement strand
CGCAAAGTCTGCGAACAACTCCTCGGCGTCCGCGAACTCGCCGGCATCGCCGCCCGCGGCCTCGGCCTCACCGACGACCCCGCCATCGGCGAACTCCTCGCCAAGCGTTACACCAGCCTCTACTCATCCGCCCGCCCCGATGTCATCGCCACCCTCGTCTCGCGCCCGAGCTTCGCGAAAGCCCTGCTCGCTCACGTCGGCCCCGACGCCAAACAAATACCGCGCGCCGATATTTCCGCCTTTCACGCCCGCCAGATTCGCAGCTTCAACGACCCCGCGCTTACCGCGAAACTCACCGAAGTCTGGGGCGTGCTGCGCGATTCCGCCGCCGACAAACAGCAACTCATCGCCAGGTGGAAAACGCGCCTGACTCCCGCCGTCATCGCGACTGGCAACGCCAGCCAGGGCCGCGCCGTCTTCAACGTCGCCTGCGCCGCGTGCCACCGCCTCTACGGCGACGGCGGCGCGATCGGCCCCGACCTCACCGGCGCGGGCCGTGACAACCTCGACTACCTCCTCGAAAACATCGCCGACCCCAGCGCCCTCGTCCCCGCCGACTACCTCATGTCCGTCATCACCCTCAAAGACGGCCGCACCCTCAACGCCGTCATCGGCGCGCGCACCGACCGCACCCTCGCGCTGCAAACCATGACCGAAAAACTCACCCTCGACCGCACCGACGTGAAAACCATCACCGAATCCAAACTCTCCCTCATGCCCGAAGGCCTCCTCGAAGCCCTCACCGAAACCCAGGTCCGCGACCTCATCGCCTATCTCATGAGCAAAAGCCCCGTCCCGCTGCCCGCGCAAAAAGCCGCAGGGCAGTAGCCATACCGCCCTAAACACAGGCTGAGTCTTGTAGAGAATTGTTGCCGCCATGACGAGTTCACACCGTTCTCCCTCACCCCCTCCCTCTCCCGCTGGGAGAGGGTGCCCGACCGCCGCCGCATCGCAAAGCAAGCGCTCCCAAATCCAACCCGAGCCGGCCTCCGTCTCCCCCTCTCCCAGCGGGAGAGGGAGGGGTGAGGGAGAACTGCCCAAATCCCGTGGCCCCAGCCAATAAATCGCGCGCCCTCCATTTCATACTTCATACCTCATCCTTCATAATTTCCATGCGCCTTCTCCCCCTCTCCCCTTCTCTCCTTCTCTCGTTCGCTCTTTCCCTCCTTCTCCCCCTCCCCGCCCCCCCCCCCCCGCGCCCCAACCCCCTCTTCCTCGCCATCGACGATCAAAACGACTGGCTCGGCTGCCTCGGCGGCCATCCGCAAGTCAAGACCCCGAACATCGACCGCCTCGCCAAACGCGGCACGCTCTTCACCAACGCCCACTGCCAGTCCCCGCTCTGCAATCCCTCACGCTCCAGCCTCCTCACCGGTCTGCGCCCCTCGACCACCGGCATCTACGGCCTCGCCCCCGGCATCCGCGACGTCGCCGAATTGAAGAATCACATCACCCTCCCGCAGACCTTCACCACCGCCGGTTACCACACCTACACCTGCGGAAAAATTTATCACGACGGCTCGATCAAACCCAAAGACCGCGCCGCCGAGTTCAATGCCTGGGGCCCCGCGCCCGGCCCCGGCAAGCCCGCCAAACCCTTCGCCAAACTGCCCGAGCCGCGTCATCCCGCGATGGACTGGGGCGCGTTCCCCGAGCGCGACGAAGACCACGGCGATTACAAAATCGCCACCGCCGCCAGCGACGCCCTCGCCGCCGCGCCCAAGGACAAGCCCTTCTTCATCGGCGCGGGCTTCCGCATGCCGCACGTCCCCTGTTACGCGCCGCAGAAATGGTTCGACCTCTACCCCGACGCCACGTTGCAAATGCCGCCCGTGCTCGACACCGACCGCGACGACACCTCGCGCTTCTCCTGGTATCTCCACTGGCGCCTGCCCGAGCCGCGCCTGCACACGCTGCGCGAGCGCAATGAATGGCGTCCCCTCGTCCGCGCCTACCTCGCGACCATCAGCTTCATGGATGCCCAGGTCGGCCGCGTCCTCGACGCCCTCGATGCCACCGGCCGCGCGGACAACACCATCGTCGTCCTCTGGAGCGACCACGGCTGGCACCTCGGCGAAAAACTCATCACCGGCAAAAACACGCTCTGGGACCGCTCCACCCGCGTCCCCCTCCTCTTCGCCGGCCCCGGCATCGCGAAAGACGCCAACTGCGCCCGCCCCGCCGAGCTGCTCGACATTTTCCCCACCCTCCTCGAACTCGCCGCGTTCCCCGACCGCCCTGATCTCGATGGCCACAGCCTCGTCCCGCAACTCAAGGACGCCCGCGCCCCGCGCGACTTCCCCGCCATCACCACCCACAACCATGACAACCACGGCATCCGCACCGAACGCTGGCGTTACATCCGCTATGCCGACGCCACCGAGGAACTCTACGACCTCGCCGCCGACCCCAACGAATGGCACAACCTCGCCGCCAACCCGCAACACGCCGCCACCAAACGCGACCTCGCGAAATGGCTCCCGAAAACAAACAGAAAGCCCGCCCCCAACAGCCAGCACCGCATCCTTCTCTACGACGCCACCACCGGCGACGTGAATTGGGAAGGCAAAGCCGTGGGGAAGAATGATCCGATCCCGGATTGATCCCCACCCCTAAAACAAAGCCCAGCGAGAATTCCAGAAGGCGGGCGGATCGCACCGTTCATTGCCAGGAATTCCGCCGCAGAACCGCACACACCAACTTCCGCCACACGGCCACGCTCCCGCACGACCACGTCCGCGATTTCCGCCGGTTTTGCCATTGAATACCCCCTCCCCACCGCTACTCTCCACCCACTCACCTATGAAGAAATCAGCCCTCGCATTCCTGTTCGCCACCACCCTCACCACCCTTGCCGCCGATCCGCCGCAGCCCAAGTTCCGCGCCCAGGACATCGACACCGCCGTCAGCATCGGCTACGGCATCGCCATCGCCGACGTCGATGGCGACGGCAAACCTGACATCATCCTTGCCGACCAGAAAACCATTCAGTGGTACCACAACCCCGACTGGAAAAAGCACGTCATCGCGGAAAACCTCACGCCGCAGGACAACGTCTGCGTCGCCGCCCAGGACATCGATGGCGATGGCAAATGCGAAATCGCCGTCGGCGCCGGCTGGAACCCCGGCGACACCGTCAACAGCGGAGCGGTTTTCTATCTCATCCCGCCCGCCGACCGGACGCAGAAATGGACGCCCGTCAAACTCCACCACGAGCCAACCGTCCACCGCATGCACTGGATCAAGAACCCCGCCGGCAAATGGGAACTCATCGTCAAGCCCCTCCACGGCAAGGGCAACAAAGGCGGCGAAGGCACGGGCGGCCGCGTCCTCGCCTACTCCATGCCCGCCGATCCCAAGGCTGAATGGCCCACCTCCGTCGTGAGCGACTTCATGCACCTCAGCCACAACTTCCAGCCCATCAACTGGGACGCCGACCCCGAGCACGAACTTCTCATCGGCGGCAAGGAAGGCGTCTGGTTCTTCGGCCGCAGCACCGGTGAATGGAAGAAACGCCAGTTCACCGACCAACTCACCGGCGAAGTCCGCGACGGCAAACTCCCCGGAGGCAACCGCTTCATCGCCACCATCGAACCCATGCACGGCACCACCGCCGCGTTTTACCGCCAACCCGCCAAAGGCAAAGCCCTCTGGCCCCGTCACGTCCTCGATGCCACTCTCAAGGACGGCCACGCCGTCGCCGTCACCGACCTCCTTGGCATCGGCAGCGATCAGGTCATCATCGGCTGGCGCGGCATGAATCCCAAAGGCGTCCCCGGCGTGAAACTCTTCACCCCGCTTGACCCCGACGGCACCAACTGGCGCACCTCCGAACTCTCCGGTGCCGAAGTCGCCATCGAAGACCTCAAAGCCGCCGACCTCAACGGCGACGGCAAACCCGACCTCATCCTCGCCGGCCGCCAGACCAAGAACCTGCGCATCCTGTGGAACGAGACGGGGAAGTAAGTCCGCCCCCCCTTTGGACTGCGGCGACTCGTCACCGCTTTTGCGCAGGCGACTTGTCGCCGTCGCTGTCCTGCACGCGTCCGAACCCGCGCGCACGCCACTGCTGGCGCGAGCCGTGAACGCCCCCCGACACACCAACGCTCCTCCCAGTTCAACGGCGCCATGTCGCGTCGGAAAGACGGTGACAAGTCACCGCACTCCAAATTCGGCGACCATTTCGTCACGGCTCGATCAGCCCTCATCCATCCGTAGCCGACCACCCAACTCGACCCACTATCCCACCACCCCACCCTTCGCTCCGGCGTCAGCGGCACCCGTTTCCTCCCCCCTCGCCCTTGTGCTGACGGAAGCCCGCAAACACCTCGCCGTTCCAGTCCCTGCCATCTGCGGCTCAATCAAATCATCCACCGTTTGCCCCGCGGACACTAATTCCCGCTGCTTGCCGCAGCTTCGCAATCCGAATATCTGTATTGCATGACACAACTACTCGAACGCGCCTTCAGCGAAGCCGCCAAACTGCCTGAATCCGAGCAGGACGCCGTGGGATCACTCCTTCTCGCCGAACTCGAATCGGAACGCAAATGGGCGAAATCGTTCGCCTCGTCGCAGGA
>CAZUUP010000504.1:2184-4619 GCA_964623105.1 uncultured Akkermansia sp. | reverse complement strand
CCATCCGTTTCGTTTTCCCATGTAGTGCCACCGACATACTCGCCGTTCTGGTGCCTGGCGGTGATTGAAACCCCGCTGCTGGTGGAGCTGTGCGTGACGTCGATTCCGTAGGCGGAGGCCGCTCGGGCCGTCGGCGCTGCTATCAGCAGCAGGGACAGGCACAGTAGCAGCCGACAATGGAGAACAATCAAGTAACGCGAGGAGTTCATGGGGTGTTTGGGAATGGTTTTAAGTCGTGTGGGTCGGTGGCGTCGGTTGCAGCGCGGGGTGTTAGAGATGCGTCGGCCGCGGTGGCGGCGGGGTGGGGACACCCGCGCCCTAGCGGCGGAGGGTTCTCGGGAGATTAGGGCGGGTCGGCGAGGGTGGGGCTGTTCTCCCTCACCCCGGCCCTCTCCCGCTGGGAGAGGGGGAGACGGAGTCCGCGGTGGGGGACGGCGGAGGCGGGAGGCGTTGGGGACCAAGAGGCGCGTCCATGTCTGTCCCCTCTACCGGCGGGAGAGGGTAAGGGTGAGGGAGAGCGCGGAGTTCATGCGGGGGCGTTGGGCACAGCGGAGATTCAGGCCACGGTCACCGTGCTCACGTCGCTGGCGGGGCCGGTGCCGCGGGAGTTGCGGCCGATGATTTTGTATTCGTGTGCGCCGGGGGCGAGGCCGGTGGCGTTATAGGTGTTTTGGAGGGTGTCGTCGGCGACGAGGGTGAAGGTGGTGGCGCCGGGGGCTTTGTGCAGCACGTCGAAGCTGGTGGCGTGGGGGGCACATCGAATTCCAGATGGGCTTCGTGGGCGGCGGGGCTGGTGGCGGCGGTGATGACGGCCTTGGTGGGGGCTTGTTGGGCAGGGATGGTGGGGATTTGGTCGATGACTTCGCGTTGTGGGGTGCCGGGGGCGAATTGATAGCGGCCCTGGGCGAGGGCGGCGGTGATGAAGTCGGTGAGTTCGGCGTCTTTTTTGTGGAGGTTGCCCTGGGCTTCCTCGAAGTCGTCGGTCTCGTTGGTGAAGGTGTCGAGTTGGGTGCTGGCGGCGGTGACGAGGTCGTCGAAGGCGTCCTTGTCCATGGTGTCCCAAGCTTTGAATTCGCTGGTGCTGCCGGGCGGGTGGGGGAGTTTGCCCCACCGGAGAACGGGGAGTGCGATAGTGGGGCCTCCATGTCTCATATTCGATTTGAGAGGTAACGAAGGTGGGGCGGATTTGTCAAAATGTTTATGGAGGGACATTTGGTCCGTTTACGCCGGATATTGTTGGGTAACCGTTATGGCTGGCAGCACTGGAGGAAGATGGGGGTGGGGGGACTGTGTCCGTACCGTTATGGTGGCGATTTGAATCCCACGTCGCCGACCGGCGGGGTGGGGATACCCGCGCGCTACCGGCGGAGGGTTGTTGGGGGATTGGGGCGGGCGGGCGTGGATGGGGCCGCTCTCCCTCACCCCGGCCCTCTCCCGCTGGGAGAGGGAGGGATGGAGGCCGCGTTGGGTGGGGTGGAGTTTGTGGTTACGCGATTTTTCGGAACTTGCGGGGAAGAGTGGAGGGGAACTATTTTGCAACCATGAGTGTAACTCTGGAAATGGACGAGCAGGCTTTGAACTGTCTCCCGCTTGGTCCGGGCGAGCGGGAACGGGCCATGCAGATCGAATTGGCCTGTCGCTTTTATGCGAATGGCTGGCTTACGCTTGGGCAGGGAGCGCGACTGGCGGGGTTGGATCAGTTCGCTTTCGGTGTGGCGCTGGCGGAGCGCGGCATTCCCCGGCAGTATGGTCTGACGGAAGCGCAGGAAGACCTGGCTCATGCGCGTCGTCAGTAACACTTCACCGCTCTCCAATCTCGCTATCATTGGCCGGCTTGAGTTCCTCCCGCGCCGGTATGGCAAGGTGCAGATTCCACCGGCGGTTGCTGCGGAACTGGCGGCGTTGAGCCATGCGGAGGGGAGTCGGCGAATTGCGGCGGCGATGGTCGAGGGTTGGTTGCAGGTCGCCGCAACGCCGGTGGTTCTGCCGATGCCATTCCCGCTTGATCCGGGTGAAACCGAGGCCATCGCGCTCGCCTGCGAGATGAAGGCGGAGGTGCTGCTGATGGACGAGAGAAAGGGGCGGCAGGCGGCGCGGCAGTATGGGTTGGTTGTGGCGGGTGTGCTCGCGGAACTGGTCCACGCGAAGCACGCGGGTTGGATTCCGTGTGTGCGGGAGGAAATCCAGCGGCTGCGGCGGGAGGCGGGATTCTTTGTGGATGGGGCGGTGGAGGGTTTCATTTTGTCGCAGGTTGGGGAGTGAGCGACGGGTGTTCGGTATCCCCGTGCTCGGCTATTGAGGGGCGTGCGGGGATGCCCCTCTCCCCACCCCTCTCCCCGCTCGTGCCTCGCGGGGCGAGGGAGATGGAGCAAAGCGGTGGGCAGGGCGAGGTCTGGCCGCAGCGCGCAGGTGGGGTGTGCGTATGGAGCGGCGGT
>CAZUUP010000504.1:0-2174 GCA_964623105.1 uncultured Akkermansia sp. | reverse complement strand
TTCGGGGCGTTCTTGCTCACCCCGCCCCTCTACCGCTGGGAGAGGGGGCGGTGTAGTTCGCGTTACGGTGAATGCGGGGGGTGCGGATTGTCGAGTTGGCGGCGGATGTTCTCCCTCTCCCTCTGAGGAAGGGCCGGGGTGAGGGTGGGAGCGTCTGGGGTCTTGTGGGGTGGGAAGGCGACGGGGTGTTCGGGGCGTTCTCCCTCACCCCAACCCTCTCCCGCTGGGAGAGGGGGGAGGAGGGCGCTGCATTGCCAAATCGAGGGCTGGGCGGTTGGCCGGCCGTGACCTTTTGCCGCCCCGAGCGGGGGGGAGGCATAAGTCGGGGAGATGAGTGTCGGGGGAGGAGGTTACGGACGCGTGGCGGCGCTTGCCGAGCAATCAGCCTTGTCGGGCGGGCTATGGGCGGCGCTTCTTCAGTTGGTCAGGAGCCATTTGACGGCGGCGGGGGCGGCGGGGCCGGCGGGGGCGAGGGTGAGGTGGGATGGGGTTGCGCGGTAGGCGGTGGCGAGGGGTTCGGGGGCGGTGGTGCCTTCGCCGCTGAGCCAGAGTTTGCCGGGGGCGTGGAGGGCGAGGAGGCCGGGGACGTCGCCGTATTTGGCGCCGCCGGGGAGGAAGCTGGCGTCGCGGTAGTTGGTGAGCTGGCCGAAGCGGAAGCCGCGCGTTTCGAGGGCGGCGCGGTCAATGGCGCCGGGGGCGACGGCGCGGGCGGCGGCGGCGATGGGGCCGGTGGCGCCAAAGGCGGCGATTTCGACGCTGGAGGGTTTGGGGTGCTGGGCGCTGCTTTCGTAGCTGCGGAGGTATTGGACGAGGGTGAGGACGTCGTGGGCGCGCTGGGCGAAGAGGGTGTGGTTGTAGCCGTAGGTGTAGCCGGCGAATTCGCGGGGGTTGTTGACGACGCGGTTTTGTTTGGCGGGCTGGCCGTCGGCGGTGAACTCGCCTTGGAAGAGGAGGTCGGCGCCGAGGATGGTGGCACCGGCATCGAGGAGTTGGCGGACTTCGGGTTTGACGGAGCCATCGGCCTGGTGAAGGGAGGACTTGCCCTGGTCATCGAGCCAGATGATGGCGCGGCCGTTCCATTTTTTAGGATAGAGCCAGGTGACGGGAAGTTCTTCGCCATGGGAGTCGTTGCGGATGAGGCCGGTCATTTCGATGAAGTTGCCGCGGTCGGCCTTGTGCTTGAGGTGCCAGGAGGTTTTGCCGGTGGTGGCGAGGGTGCGGCCGAGAATGGTCTCGACGCCGGTGCCGGCGAGCTGGCGGAAGGCTTCGGGGGAGGCGAGGCTGGCCTGAAGTTGTTTCTGGGCGTCGTCATTCCACCAGCGGAGGAGTTTGCGTTCGAAGTCGGCATCGTCGGCCTTGGGGGCGGGATGGGCGGAGTCCCAGACGGTGAGGTCGGCTTTGGCGAGGGGGCGGAAATCGCGTTCGATGACGGGGGCTTTGGCGCCGAGTTTGAAGTGCTGGTTGAGCCAGGTGTAGAAGGCGGAGCGGGCGACGGCGTTGTAGTTGTGTTTGAAGTGTTCGCCGCGATGGAGGTGGACGTGGTTGGGGGCGCCGAGGAAGGCGTAGAGTTGTTTGAGTTCGGGGAAGCCTTTGGTGGCCATTTCGCGGGTCCAGTCGTCGGCGGTGGTCATGCCCTGGGGTTTGGGGGCGAAGAGGGCGGCGAACTCGACGTTGCCGGTGTTGATGCGGAGGAGGGAGGCGTTTTCGCAGGTGCAGCCGCCTTGCATGGCGGTGCTGACCATGACGGCGGGAAAGGCGAGGGTGACGCGGGGGTCGATGGCGGAGAGGATCATGGTCTGGGTGCCGCCGCCGCTGGCGCCGGTGATGGCGACGCGGGCGGGGTCAACGTCGGGAAGGCCGAGGACGAAATCGAGGGAGCGGACGGCGTTGAGGGTCTGGAGTCCCATGATGCTCTGGAGGTGGGCTTCGGCCTGGGCGCTGTAGAGTTCCCAGTTTTCGGTTTTGGCCATGTCGGGGCGCTGTTTGGCGAAGCGGTGGACGGTCTGGGCGGAAAGCTGGATGGCGTCGGAATCGCTCATCATGTCCCATTGCCACACGACGCAGCCCATGCGGGCAAGTTGTACGCACATCGCCTGGAAGCGGCTCTTGCCACCGCGCTCGAACCGCTCCTCGCCCGTGGCAATTTCGCGACGGAGGTTGTCGTCGGTCTCCAG
>CAZUUP010000503.1:0-4619 GCA_964623105.1 uncultured Akkermansia sp. | reverse complement strand
GCGCCGGGACAGAATTGAGCGTTATGCAAGTCACCAGCCAGATCAGCCGAACCGGGGCGGACAGCCACGCCCATCATGATCACGACGATCCGAACTGCGCGAGTTGCGGGCACGACCATGAGCACACGTCGATGCACCTCAACCAGCTCATCATCGGCGTCATTCTGGTCGTCAACGCGTTTGTCGTGGAATGGTTTTTCGAGGAGGGGACGGTCGTGGACGACATCAGCGCAATGCTGGGTGCGATTGTCTTGGGCTATCCGATCATCCTGACCGGCATCCGGGATTTGCGGAAGGGCGTGCTGAGCATCAATGAACTGGTGAGCCTGGCGGTGCTGGCGTCGTTTGCGTCGGGTGACTACAAAACGGCGGGGATTGTGGCGTTTTTCATGTTGCTGGGGGAGATGATTGAGACCCGGACCGCCGAGGGTGCGCGGGCTTCCATCGAGTCCCTGATCAAACTGACGCCCACCAAGGCGCGGCGGTTGCGCAACGGCGCCGAGCAGGAGGTGGCAGTGCGGGAGTTGGAGGTGAACGATGTCATCCGGGTGCGGCCGGGCGACAATGTGGCGGCGGATGGTGTGATTGTGAACGGGCAGGGGTCGTTCAACCAGGCGAACATCACGGGTGAATCGCTGCCGGTGGACAAGAAGACTGGCGACGAGGTGTTCGCGGGAACGGTGAACTTGACGGGCGTGCTGGAGATTCGCGTGAACCGGGCGGGTCAGGATACGACGCTCGGGCGGGTGCATTCGCTGATTCTGGCGGCGGAGAAGACGAAGCTGCCTATCATGAAGATTGTGGACCAGTACATGGGTTTCTACACCCCGCTGGTGCTGGTGATCGCGGCGCTGGTCTGGGCGTTTACCAAGGACTTGAACCGGGTCATTGCGGTGCTGGTGGTGTCATGCCCGTGCGCGTTCATCCTGGCGACGCCGACGGCGATGATTGCGGCGCTGTCGGCCGCGGCGCGGTTGGGCATCCTGATCAAGAATGTGGCAGACATCGAGGCGGCGGCGAAAATCACGGCGTTCGTGTTCGACAAGACCGGCACGCTGACCACGGGCAAGCTGGCTGTCAGCCGCTTGTCCCCGCTGGGAGGCGCCACGCCGGCGGAGTTGTTGCATGTGGCGGCGTCGGCGGAAAAGTATAGCAACCATCCGACCGCCAAGGCGCTGGCGGATTTGGCGTCGGAGGCGGGGGTGACGCTGGCGGAGCCGAAGAATTTCGCGGAGACGGCGGGGCGCGGCATCAAAGCGGAGGTGGATGGCGCGACGGTGTTCGTCGGCCGGGCGCAATGGCTGCGGGACAACGGGATCAAGGACACGTTTACCAGTTCGGTTGACCTTAACGAGACGGAGGGCTTCAGCATCATCTACATCTCGCGCAACGGCCAGTGCATCGGATGGGTCGGCATGCAGGACCAGACAAGAAATGAGGCCCGGGAGGCGCTGGCCGATTTGAAGGCCAGCGGGGTGCGGCGGATTTCGATGGTCTCGGGCGACCGGCAGCCGGTGGCGACGCGGGTGGCGCGCGAGATCGGGTGTGAAGAGGTGGTGGCGGAATGCCTGCCGCAGAACAAGGTTGAGTTTGTGAAGCAGGTCAAGAGCAAGGGGTACCGGGTGGCGGTCGTGGGCGATGGCGTCAACGATGCGCCGGCGCTGGCGGCGGGTGACATCGGCATCGCGATGGGGGCGGCGGGCAGCGAAGTGGCCATCCACAGTGCGACGATTGCGCTGATGAACAACGACCTGCGTCGGCTGCCGTTCTTAGTGAAGCTGTCGCGGATGACCCGGGCCGTGATCAACCAGAACTTCCTGTTTGGCGTGTTTTTCATCATTGGCGGCCTTTCGCTGGCGGCGTTCGGCAAGATCAATCCAATTGTGGCGGCGATCATGCACAATGCCGGTTCGTTGATTGTGATTTTCAACAGCGCCCGGCTCGTGCGGCAGGGCGAGGAGCTTGAACCGTTTGTGGGTGCCGGTGGCACGCCGACGTCCGAGGCAACCGTCGGACGCCAGCACACCGGCGCCGGGCAGTTGAGGCTGAAGCCGGCGTGAAAATGAGGGGATGCGCAATGTGGGAAAAACCTCCTGCCGGAAAAACTTTGGCCGCTGTTTCCGCCGCCCCCTTGCAGCTCATGGGGAATTTGAACTCCGAAGCTGGCGCGGAGAGCGCGCGCGGCTTGCGGCGGGGCGTTCGGGCCTCCCGTGCGCTGTCCGCGGTGAAGCGGCGCGAACGCCGCGCTCCGCTGAAGTCAACCGGCTGCTTTGGGAGCACATCCCAGCCAGTCGATTTCGCGGGCTTGCCCAAGTCGGACTCACAAACCATCCTTTGCGCATGACATCCCACCTGAAAATCGTCGTTGAAAAACATTCCGACGGGTACGTCGCTTATCCTCTTGGACTGGCGCGTGGCGCGGTCGTCGGTCAGGGCGATACTTACGAGGCGGCGCTGGCGGATGTCCGCTCCGCAATCGCCTTCCATGTCGAGACCTTCGGTGCGGCGGCGCTGGCATCCGCCGAGGACGATCCGGTTCTGGAGGCGTTTGTCACCGAGACGCCCGTTCGAGCCTGAGCTGCCGCCTCATCCACTGTGGCCAAGTTTCCCGTTGATGCGCCCTATGATCGAGTTCTGCGAGCCCTACAGTCACTTGGATTCGAGGTCATCCGTACCGGCAACCACCTTGCGCTCGCCCGAACTGAACCGGACGGGACCGTTACCCGAATGACATTGCCCGGACACCGAACCATCAAAGGTTCCACGCTGCGGACGGCTCTGACTCAGAGCGGCATCGCGCGCGACGACTTCATTCGCGCTTACCAGCAGGCATGAATTTTTCGCCCCTCAGCCCATCACCCGACCTTGCGTTGCATCCAGCCGACTGCTCGGCAGGCAGGGAAGTTGAGGGCGTTGTCACCCGGCCATCCACTCTTCAATTATGACCGCGCTTGAAACAGCCACTGCGCCCGCCGCTGCGGGCGGCCGCCCCGAGGATGTGGTCATCTCCGTCCGCGGACTGACGAAGGTGTTCAAGGATTTTTGGGGACGTCCCAAGGCGCGGGCGGTGGACAATGTGGATTTCGACGTGCGCCGCGGGGAGGTCTTTGGACTGCTGGGACCAAATGGTTCGGGCAAATCCACAACGGTGAAATTATTGCTGGGGCTGTTGTATCCGACCCGCGGGCATATCGAGGTGTTTGGGCGCTCGCCGCGGCATGTGGGCACCAAGATGCGGATCGGCTATCTGCCCGAAGAGTCGTATTTGTACCGGTATCTGGATTCGAAGGAGACGCTGGATTTCTTCGGCAGCCTGTTTGGGTTGTCGGCGGCGGACAAGAAATTGCGCAACGAGCAGTTGTTGGAAATGGTCGGGCTGGGGCAGGTGCGTTCGCGGGTGGTGGGCGAGTTTTCCAAGGGCATGCAGCGGCGGATTGGTCTGGCACAGGCGTTGATCAACGATCCGGATCTGGTTATCTTGGACGAGCCGACCGCGGGTCTCGACCCGGTGGGTTGCCGCGAGGTGAAGGATTTGATTCTCGCGCTGGCACGACGGGGCAAGACGGTGATTCTGAGCAGCCACCTGCTGGCGGATGTCGAGGACGTGTGCGACCGGGTGGTCATCTATTACGGCGGCAAGATTCAGGCGGCGGGGACGCTCAAGGAATTGCTCACCGAGCGCGACAGCGTGCGGTTGACCATGCCGCCGCTCTCGCGTGAGACGATGCAGCGCGTGCTGGAGATCATCCGGCAGGAGGTGGCGGAGGACAAGGTGCGGGTGGACAATCCGACCCAGAATCTGGAGAGCTATTTTCTTGGGGTGGTGCAACGTGCGCGGCAGAGCGAGACACAGACTTCCGGCGCGACATCGGGCAGCCAGGTGGCTGCGTATTTGCAGGGCGGGGCGGAGGCGGGTGGAGCGAGCGACCGGTTGCTCGAGCGGCTGAGCAGGCCGGTCGAGGCCCCGGTTGCGGTGACGCCGCCGCCTGCACCGCCGGGCGGTCCGGTGGTGAATGCCGAAAAACTGGCAGGGTTGACCAAGAGCGCGGCCGCGGCGCCGCCATCAGCCACCCCGCCGCCGGCCACTCCGACCCCCGAGGCGGAGATGAAGCAGGCGAACGAAAAACTGGCTTCCTTGCTGGGCAAACCCAAATGATCACGGGGCAAATGATCTTGGTGGCCGGGTTGCTTGACCGATGAATCGCATTTTCGCCATCGCCGCGCTGACGTGGAAAGCGGGTTTCCGTTACCGCCTGATCTGGGTGTTGACGGGGCTGTTGCTGATCACGGTGATCGGGCTGCCGGTGATTCTCAAGGATGACGGAACTGCCCGGGGGCTGACGCAGATTCTGCTGACCTATACACTGAGCTTCGTGACCACGATCCTCAGTTTTGCGACGCTCTGGCTGGCGTGCGGCACGCTGGCGCGCGACGTCGAGGATTGCCAGATGCAGATGGTGGCGGTGAAGCCGATTGCGCGGTGGGAGGTGTGGGTGGGAAAGTGGCTGGGGATCATGTCGCTCAACGCGGTGCTGCTGCTGGGTTCAGGAATCTTGATCTACGGTCTGGTGCAGTGGCGGGCGTCGCGGTTGCCGGCCGAGCAGCAGCAGATTTTGCGG
>CAZUUP010000502.1:0-4638 GCA_964623105.1 uncultured Akkermansia sp. | reverse complement strand
CCAATCCCGAGGCCGTGCTGCGCGCCGAACAGATTCCGTTCAAGGACACCCCGGCACGAGACCGGCAATATGTCGTGGGTCTGGCTCAGACGGTTCCGCTCGGTTCCAAGGTCGCGAAGGCTATGCAGGCGGAACTGCTGGAGCAGGAGGCCCGCGCGCGGCAGCTTGAAGTTGTCCGTCGCGACGTGCGCAAACGGGTTCACTCCGCCTTCGCCACCGCGCTGTATCAGGAGCAGGCCGCGCTCATCCAGAGCCGCATTGCCGACGACTTCAACCGGACCATCGCGCTCATCAAGACACGCCTCGAGGTGGGCGACGCCGTGCCGGAGGAGCTGGCTCGTGCGGAGCTGGAACTGGCCCGCGCGATGGTCGAGGTGCGTCGCAGCCGGTCGCTCCGTGCGCAAGCAGGCACTGCGCTGGTCGCCGCCTTGGGCGCGCCCGAGTTGGGGATTCAATCACTGGCGGGCAACCTCGAAGCCGCGTTTGCCGTGCCGACTCTGGAATCCTTGAATGCAAGGCTGGCTGAACACCCCGAACTCCTTGCCGCCCGGGCCGCGCAAAAAGTCAACGCCGCCCGCCTCGAATTGGCACTGGCGGAACGGATTCCCGATGTCACGGCCGAAGTGCTCTATCGCCGCCTGGAAGCCACCCGGCAGAACACCGTGGACGTCGGCCTGCGAATTCCGCTGCCCTTTTTCAACACCGGGCAGGGGCGCGTGCGCGAGGCGCGGGCCGAGACGGCCGCCGCCGAGGCCCGCAGCCGTTTCAAACAGTCCGAACTGCAAGCCCAGCTCCATACCGCCCACGCCGATTTGACCACCGCCCTGGCCAACCGCCGCACCCTGCAGGACGACATTCTCCCGCGCGCGACCACGGTGCTGCGGGCTGTCGAGGCCCGGCACGCCGCCGGCGACCTCGCCCTCCACGACCTCCTCTTCGCCCGCCGCGAATGGGCCGCGGTACAACTGGCCCACCTCGAGACCCTGCGCGACGTGATGCGCGCCTGGGCAGAACTCACCGGCTACCTGACCGGCACTCCCGAGCAACTCAGAGCGCAGCCCTGAAACCAGCCGAACGGATCTCCACCTACGCGAAACGGCTTACAGAAACACAGCCATCCACCCCGTTCCCCCGCCTGCCCCTCAGTGTCCCCTCCCGTGATTTCGACTTCTATTCCTTCCCCCGGCAGCGAATTATCCCGACCGGAATGACAAGCCAGACACCCAAACGCACCCGCCACTTCGCCAGCGACAATTACGCCGGGATATGCCCCGAGGCCTGGCAGGCGCTCGCCGACTGCAATACCGGCCACGTGCAGAGCTATGGCGACGACCCCTGGACCACCGCCGCCGCCGACCTCATCCGCGACTTCTTCGAGAAGCAGTGCGAGGTGTTCTTTGTCTTCAACGGCACTGCGGCCAATTCCCTCGCCCTCGCCTCCACCTGCCAGTCCTACCACAGCATTCTCTGCCACGAGACCGCCCACATCGAGACCCACGAATGCGGCGCCCCCGAATTCTTCTCCAACGGCACCAAGGTGCTCCTCCTTCCAGGCACCGACGGCCGCCTCACCCCGGACGCCATCGAATCCGCCGTCAAACGCCGCAGCGACATTCACTATCCCAAGCCCCGCGCCGTGAGCCTCACCCAGGCGACCGAACTCGGCACCGTCTATTCCCTCCCCGAACTCCACGCCATCGGCGAGGTCGCGCGCCGCCACGACCTCAAACTGCACATGGATGGCGCCCGTTTCGCCAACGCCCTGGCCTCCCTCAACTGCCGCCCTCGCGAACTCACCTGGGAGGCTGGCGTGGACGTCCTCTGCTTCGGCGGCACCAAAAACGGCATGGCCGTTGGCGACGCCGTCGTCTTCTTCAATCTCGAAATGGCCCGCGAGTTCGATTACCGCTGCAAACAAGCCGGACAACTTGCCTCCAAGATGCGTTACCTCTCTGCCCCTTGGGTCGGGGTCCTGAAAAACGACGCTTGGAAAAGCCACGCCCTCCACGCCAACCGCATGGCCCGCGTCCTCGAAAACAAACTCAAATCGCTCCCCGGCGTGCAGATCCTCCATCCCTGCCAGGCCAACATGGTCTTCCTCCGCCTGCCCCCCGCGATGATTCCCGCCCTCTGGGCCAAGGGTTGGCATTTCTACGGTCACGCCCACCCCGACGAAGCCCGCCTCGTCTGCTCGTGGGACACCCAACCCGCCGACATCGACGCCTTTGTCGCCGACCTCCGCTCCGTCCTCCCGCCCAAGAAAAGCACCCGCGAAATCCGCTCCAAATCCGCCGCCCGTTAACCAACGAACGCGAGCGAAACGGTCCGGCAATAAGCCGTTGACGCTGGTCCGCCATTCCCCGCACTATGTCCGGCTGTTGACCGCAAGGGCCGGACCCCAGGCCCTGCAAAATTTCCCGGATTTGAGAACCAAACACGAAAGTAAACCCATGAAACTCGACGCGCTTTATTCCGAACTGACCATCAAAACCAACGCCAAACTCGCCCTCATCGTCCTCGACGGCCTCGGCGACATCGCCACCCTCGGCCAGGGCGAAATGACCCCCCTCGAAGCCGCCCACACCCCCAATCTTGACGCCCTTGTCGCCGCCGGTGCCGCCCAAGGCCGCATGATTCCCGTCGCCCCGGGCATCACCCCCGGCAGCGGACCAGGCCACCTCGCCCTGTTCGGCTACGATCCGCTCGAGTTTCAGGTCGGCCGCGGGGTCATTGAAGCCCTTGGTCTGGGCTGCGAATTGAAGGCTGGCGACGTCGCTGCCCGCGCAAACTTCTGCACCCTCGACGCCAACGGCATCGTCACCGATCGCCGCGCCGGCCGCATCGCCACCGAAGTCTGCGAGGAACTCTGCGCCGTGCTCGCCAAAAAGATCAAAAAAATCGGCGACCTCGAGATCATCATCAAGGCCGGCAAGGAACACCGCTTTGTCGTCATCTTCCGCGGCAAGGGACTCGAAGGCCCGCTCACCTCGACCGACCCGAACCGGGAAGGACTCCCCATCGCCACCGCCCGGCCCGAGGACGCCAAATCCGCCGCGCAGAAAAAGACCGCCAAGGCCGTGGCGGATTTCTACAAGCTCGCCCTGCCGCTGATCGCCAAACACCCCAAGGCTAACGGCTTCCTGCTCCGGGGCATCGCCCACCAACCCGAGATTCCTCTTTTCGAGGAGCGTTACCAACTCAAGCCCGCCTGCCTCGCGGTGTACCCCATGTACAAAGGCCTCGCCCAACTCGTCGGCATGGCCAAGATCGAGGGCCCCCAGACCATCGCCGAGCAGTTCCAACGCTACCTCGCCGAATACCACAACTACGACTTCTTCTTCATCCACTACAAATACACCGACAAAGCCGGCGAAGACGGCAACTTCGAGGCCAAGAAACGCGCCATCGAGGATTTCGATGCCGCCCTGCCCATCCTCCTCGAAAAGCGCCCCGACGTCATCGCCATCACCGGCGACCACTCCACGCCGTGCGCCCTCAAGGGCCATTCCTGGCACCCGCAACCCGTAATGCTCGTCTCCCCCTGCTCCGGCTCCGACAAGCTCGATCGCTTCACCGAAACCGGCGCCAACCTTGGCTCCCTCGGCGTGTTCGAGGCCAAATACCTCCTCCGCTACATGCAGGCCAACGCCCGGATGTTCGACAAGTTCGGCGCCTGAACCCCGCCACCAGCCGCCGCCGGGTCGCTTCGCAAGGATCCGGCGGCGCCCCGCCTCGATTACCAAGTCCCGCAGCACAACCCATGAAAGCAGTCATCCTCGCCGCCGGCAAAGGCACGCGCATGCGCGACCTCACCAACGAACTCCCCAAGCCGATGCTGCGCGTCCAGGGCAAACCCATCCTCCAGCACATCCTCGAGGGCGTGATGACCACCGGCATCCGCGACTTCTGCATCATCACCGGCTGGAAAGCCGAGGTGGTCGAAAGCTACTTCGGCGACGGCTCCAAGTTTGGCGCCAACATCAGCTACGTCCGCCAGGAGGTGCAGGATGGCACCGGCAAAGCGCCCGAACTGGCCCGCGCGTTCGTTGGGGCAGATCCGTTCCTCCTCACCTACGGTGACATCCTCGTCAAACCCGAGACCTACGTCCGCATGTGCGCCCGCTTTGAAGGCGGCGATTTCGCCGGCCTCCTCACCGTCACCGGCAGCGAAGACGTCACCAAGGGCGGCCTCGTCTTCTTCGATCACTCCTTCTGTCTCCAGCACCTCGTGGAAAAACCCAGCCAGGAACAAATTGCCGAACTCATGCGTGAGGGATGGCTCAAAGTCGGCGACACCGCCTGGTATAACGCCGGCATCTACATCTTCCGCCCGCTGGTCTTCGAATTCACCGCCCGCCTCCAGAAATCTCCCCGCGGTGAATACGAACTGACCGACGCCCTGACCGCAATGATCCAAGCTGGCCAGCGCATCGCCGGCCTGCAAATCGAGGGCCGCTGGGTGGACGTCCGCGACCCCGAAGTCCTCGCCAGCCTCGAGACCGGAAGCCAGCCCGCCTGAACCCGGCGGTGCCCACAGCCCGCCTGCGCCTGAGCGCCCGCCTGCGGGTGAGTGCTCGTAATCCTAGATCCCGCAGTTGAAAACCATCCTGCCGAAGGCAAACCACTAACCGGCACTGA
>CAZUUP010000501.1:0-4654 GCA_964623105.1 uncultured Akkermansia sp. | reverse complement strand
CCGATCGCCATTCTTCGTCGTGTGCAACTCAATCCCGGGACACTGGCAAAACCCGACCTCCGCTCCATCCCACTCAATTGCCCCAAGGATGCTCTCAGCGATTCCCCGCGCATTCATGCGTCGCTCCTCCTTTCGGTTGCCGTAATGTAGCTTCACCCTCTCCGCCTCGACCGGGGAGAGGGCAGGGTGAGGTGTCGATCCCCTTGTCAGGCGCTTTCGCCCCGCGCCGCTTCCACCATTCCCGCCGCGCCCGCCACAGGCTCACCAGCCACCCCAGCCACCCAACCCCCGCGAGCGCGTAATACACCGCCAACCAATGACCAATCGTGAACTCCATAACCCCTCCCTACTTGGTAATATTGCGCCGGCAGACGCGAAAGTGTTGCGCCAGATGCGCCTCAATTTCGGACCACCGGTAGAGCACCGAACGCCCCACCTTATAGCGAGGGAGCATTGATTTTTGGGTCCAATTCTGAACGGTCCTGACTGTCTTCTGTAGCCTTCGTGCCACTTCGGGAGTGTCGATGAATGGCTCAACTCCCGGCATTGAATGGACCGGATTCGGATTAGGATTTGGATTCGGTTTTGTGGGTTCGTTCATAGGGATTTTCCTCAGCAGTCGAACAGTTCAATCGCAGGCTTCTGGAGCACCTCCGCCACCCGGCGTTTCATCTCCCCATCGGGCCGGGCACGCCCCGTCTCGAACCGGGAAATCTCGATCTCCTTCGCCCCGACCTTCTCGGCGAGCTGCAATTGGGTCATCCCCATCAGCGCTCGCGCCGCCCGCAATCTGTTGTTCACTGCCATGTCTGTGTTGTTGTTACGGTGGCGAACCATTCGCCACTTACCCCTGGGGGCAAAATCCCAACACGAAGGCAAAAAGAAGGGGGTAGCGAAGCCGCTACCCCCTCAAAACAAGCCACTTGTGAAAATTCCTCGAATCGCGAAACAAATCACGAAACCGTCCCGCGCAGCAGGTCGGCAAGCTCCTCGCATTTCTCCTCCCAATTGTCCCGATTGAAGCTTTCCAACTCCACCAACACGTCCTGAATCAGCGCCGAATAATCCACATCCCGCTCCGCGCCCGAGATCAGCCGCTTAGCGACCTCCCTGCCCGCTTGCCCGTGAATCGCTTTTCGCCACCGGACAAACTCCGCGAGCGCCGCGTAAACTTTCCCCCGGTTCTTCCAGTCCGCGATCTTGCTTCGCAACGTCGAATCCTTGATGTCTAGCTCCCGGCTCGCTTTCGCCACGTCGCCCTTCGCGAGGATGCTGAAGAAAATGTTCCGCGTTTCCCGGTCAATTTTCTTGGCGAACGCGAACAGCCCTTCCGCCTGCATTTGTTCGAGCCGCGCCTTCGCCGCCCGCAAATCCTCGTTCTGCTTCGCCACCGCCTCGATGTTCCGGCCAATGTTTTCGACCGTTTTCACCAGGCCTTCGCCGCGGGTGGCAAGCACGCGGTCGAACTCTGCCAGGATTCCATCAATCGGCGTGGTCGCCAACAGCGTGCCGCGCTCGCCGGGAGCCAGTGCCGCAGAGAGGGGGATGAACGCGCAGCAGTTGCGGCGCAGCACGCCCTCGACCCGCACGGTGCAATGCGTTGGCGTCGGCGTCAGCAGGATGAACGGCGCACCGATCAGACCCAGTAACACCTCAATTTCCCGCAACAGCCGGTCCTCGTTCGCCCCAATGGTGAGCAGCACCCGCGAACGCGCCGCACCCCGCACGCCGACCGCGTGCGACTTCACCGCGCCGTTGAGTGCCCCCACCGCCGCCGACTGAAAGCCGAACGCAGTTCGGATCGCGCCGCACAATTTCAACGTGTCGAGTTCGTGAATCAGCAGATCGCGCGGCTGTAGGAGAAAGGGCCGACAGTTCACCACGTCGTCCCGCGACACGGCACGGAAGCTCACGCCATCCTCCATTTCCTCGACGTCGTGCCGGACGCCGCACGCGGGCCGGTGCGTGCAGGGGAACGTGTCCGACTGCCGGTCAGTCCGGCGCAAAAACGGCAGCACCCGGTCGAACTCGTCGCCGGTCAGCAGCCGCCACTCCGCCAGCACCGCCGCCGGCTTCGTCAGCGTTTCAAGCGATCGCCACAGCCCCATGTTCGTTCCCCACCGGTTCCTCATGCTTCAGAGCGAAGCCCTGACG
The DNA here is from genome assembly GCA_964623105.1 of uncultured Akkermansia sp. Classification (GTDB taxonomy): domain Bacteria; phylum Verrucomicrobiota; class Verrucomicrobiia; order Limisphaerales; family BJHT01; genus BJHT01. The sequence continues at coordinate 2,500 of CAZUUP010000501.1, read as the reverse complement.
CTTAAAGAATTCGTCCAAGATCACCGCGTCATCATCCCGCCCCACGTGGGCGTAGTTCGACGGCCGCACGATCACCGTCCGCGGCTTCTTCGTGTCGAGAAACCTCACCGCAAATTTCGCCTGCCGCAGTTCCGCGTCCTCGGGAATGCGATTTTCCTCGCTTTCGAGAACCGTGAAAACGTCCGTCGCCTGGATGCGCCGCCGCGACCACATCTCACCCGGCACCTCGTATTCGACCTCCTTCAACTTGATCCAGACCATGCCGTCGATACCCGCGCAGTCCAACGCCGCCCGCTGAAGCAGTTTCAACGGGTCGAGAGTGTATTTCTGGCACCCGATTGGAAAATGATCCCGGTCAGCGCACAGGTGCAGACCGAACGCCTGACGAAACAATTCCGGCTCGTCCTTACAGTCGGCATGCACCGCCATTTCACCCGCCGGCGGATCGAAGATCACCAGATCATGCCGCTCCGGCCGGTAGATCATGCTGCCCGACCGGTTGTCGGTCATCCCCACGCAACCCTCGCGCTTGATCGGCTCCGCGTGCCGGACGTAAAGCCAGAATTTTGTGTCCTTCTGCCGGCAGATCACCTTGGCGGTCCGTCCGCGCTGGTGCGGCTCATACCAGTCGTTCAACTGCGCTTCGAGCGCTGTGAAGTCTGTCGGCATCACGAAGTTGTGCAACGGCTCGCCCACGAAGTAGGTGAACCCGCGATACCGCGCCACCGCTTTGTCCGCGTGCAGTTCGTTGAACAGATCGCGCGAGACCATCAGCAGTTCCGCGGCGACGTCGTGCGGAGTCCGGTTGGCCGGGAAAACGATGGGCAGTTCCCGCTCCCGCACGGTGTCAATGATCGTGTCCATCGCCTCCTTGGTCGCCATCTGTTTCACGAGATGAATCATCTCGACCAGGGCCTGCGGAATGTCGTCCGGCGACAGGAACGCTCGTGCGAGCTGTTCGTAGTCAGGTTCGGCACCGTCGCCCGGTTGTGGCAGCGCCACGCCCCTGGAGGTGAAGAACTCCCGGTGCGGGTCCATGAGCCGGATCAGGACGGCGGGGGAGAACTCCTTGAGGGTGTCGGGTTCAGAATAGCGGCGGAGCTTGACTGTCGGCATAAATTTTCCTTTGAGCCATCTCTCGTTTCCAATCGTCGTCCAACACACAAACGTGAAGGAAAACTGGAGCAGTCTCCAAATTGCACCAACGATTCAGGTTCGCCAATTCAAACCGCCCACAGCCAGAGAACAGCTAGACAGGAATCGCAGAAAACTGGATCGGCTCCAACTTGCAGGTCTGGCGCAACGAGCCAGAAAGAACGAAAAGTCTAGGGGCGCTGCGGAAATTGAAGAGGCGATATAGTTGGTATTCTGCATAGTGAAACTCAGAAACTCTCACTTCGTTCCGCGATGCAAAGAATGGAGTCGCAAGCCCAAATCGAGTCGTCTTTACCTCAATCAGGCGGTCGCGTCCGTCAGCTTCAAACGACTGAATATCGAAGCCAAGGTGGTCGCCTCTTGTTTTCGAGACATGTTCAATTCGATCCGCTAGCTGTTTTTTCCCCGCGCGCCAGAGTCGTTCATGCTCAAAGTGCATTATGAATTCCTCGCCAGCGAGTCCCAGAGAACGGTTTTGTGCCTCGACTTCGAGATAGTTCTTCCGAACTGACTGCGACTGTGTTCGCGGGATGCCGCGAGACCGAGGCTTTGCAACCTCCAACTTTGGTGCGTCAACAACGATTGAAAGCAAGTCAGAGATAGTCGGCACTTTCGTGGCAGGCTGCTTGACAGCCTCCGCCGCTGCTTTGCTCAGATTTGGAGCGTGGCCGAGCCGCTCTTCAACGACATCATAAAGAATCCGCTGGTAGTTACCGAGCGGCTTATAGCCATTGATATATGGGTAACCGAGTTCAATCAGAACCGCGCTGATGTTCTGGCGCTTCTTTTCAATCGAACCTCTTTGACGATCCTTCAGCAGCTTTTGTAGATTGCGGCTGTGTTCTGCCTTGTTAAACGGACGTCCACGAAGTTCCTTAGCCAGCATGTCGAAGTAATCAGACACGGCGGCTTCAACTTCTTCGCGTGACCAGTTCTCTGCCATAAAGCCTCATCAGGATGGCCTTTAGCCCGTTTGAACGGCAAGACTCCAATTGTGAGTTTATGATTCCTGTTGTGGATTCCGCCCGATGGAACAGTTGCCCAAGCCCGACTTCGTTCGCGCATGGTGTTCGCTCGCCTACCTTTTCCCCGGCCTCCATCCCGACGGATTCGAGGACGCCGACAGCGGCTGGCCGCGCACCTTGCGCCGTTTCGCCGCCGAAGCGTGGCGTCGCGCCGAGGCCGGCGAGCTTGCCGACGCGGAGCTGTATCCGTGCGACTCCCAATGGTCCGGCCTTTACGACCGGATGACGAGTCACACGAACGAGGAAACCGTGCGGCGCTTGGAGCTTGCGGCGTCGTTCGGTCAATGCGCCGATGCCTGACGTCTTCACCAAGGCGAAGC
>CAZUUP010000500.1:0-4669 GCA_964623105.1 uncultured Akkermansia sp. | reverse complement strand
GCATGTGATTGGGGGGAATTGTGAGGGGAATCTGGCACCCGGTTTTGAAGATTACGCAGAAGTTGTCAGGATGCCCTGCACGGTGGCGGGAGTTGCCGTTTCCCGCGTAGCTGGGAAGGTCAGGGTGGGGGATCTTTGGAAAGCCCGAACTCGATGCCGTTCAATGTTTACGAGGATTTCCCATTTCCCGGCCCCCTCCCCACCGGTTGGTCTTGGGGAGAGGGAGACTCAGTTCGCATCTTTCCGGCGCCGGTTTCGTAGCCTGTCCCGCCGATTCCTCAGCAGGCACGCGTGGTCGCTTGGAGGCGCGGGTGAATAACTTGCGAGGGGTGGCAATCAGTTAGGCTGTATCGCACCGCACCCCATAATTTTATGAGCGACCAAACGAACCCGGACGACAAGCCAGTGACGACGAAAGATCGCATCATCACAGTGCTTTGGGCCGTCGGTTTTATTGCGCTGGGCGTGGCCATGATAATCTGGCCGGAGGCCGTGTCTGGAGATGGCGATCGGCCCAGAAAGTTGATCGGCAAGATCATCGTTTGGATTTGGGGTCGGCCAGGCGGCATTGGACTGGCATTGATCGGCCTGTTCATCGGTTGGTCGGCGTTTCCCAAATCGGACTCGAAGAAGGCGGAGTGATATGAGAGTTGCGCCGCCTGAACATGCGTCCCGGAGTAAGCGGCCGGCGCGCCGTGCATTCGTCGCGCATGGGGTTACACGATCGTCGGGTTGGATCGGTTCGCTTCGTCCGGGTGGTCACCAAGATTGGGACTTCAGGCCGTGGCAAATGAAGGCTTCCGGGGGCAAGGGATGATCTCCTTTGGGTGCGACCAAATCAGGCTGCGTGGCGGATGGTCCCGCCGGGAGTTGTTGCGGGTGGGGGGATTGGGGTGGTTGGGTTTGTCGTTGCCGGGTTTGTGGCGGGGGCAGGCAGCGGAGGGGGGCGGCGTGCGGGCAGCGGGGCAGGGGAGCTTCGGGCGCGCGAAGTCGTGCATCATTTTCTTCCTCGGGGGCGGCCCGCCGCAGCACGAGACCTTTGATCCGAAGGACGATGCGCCGCGGGAAATCCGGGGAGAGTTCAAGTCGATACGCACCAAGGTGCCAGGGGTGCATTTCAGCGAGCTGCTGCCGTTGACGGCGCGCCTGGCGGACCGGCTGGCGGTGGTGCGTTCGATGCGGACGGACGTGAACAGCCATTCCACCAGTGGCTACTGGATGCTGACGGGTTATCCGCACAACTCGAAGGCCGAGAGCCTGCCGCCGGATCCGAGCGACTGGCCGAGCATTGCGTCGGTAGTCGGCGCGCTGAAGCCGAGCCAGCGTTCGCCGTTTTCGTCGGTCGTGCTGCCGGAGCCGATTGTGAACAATCCGGCGATTCCCTGGCCGGGGCAGGACGGCGGTTACATGGGGCACACCTGGAATCCGCAGGTGTTCAAGTGCAATCCGGGAGAGGCGGGATTCGCAATTGAAGGGCTCAGTCCGCCGGAGGGGTTGACGGTGCTGCGCTTGAACGACCGGATCGGATTGTTGCAGCAGGTGGATGCGCATTTTGTCCGCTCGGCCCGGAGCGAAGGGATCGCGGCCCTGGACCGGATGCAGCAGAAGGCCTTCGAGGCGGTGCAGTCGGCGACGACGCGAGCGGCCTTCGAGATGCAGCGCGAAACGGAGGCGATGAAGGACCGTTACGGCCGGCACAAGGTCGGACAGAGCGTTTTGCTGGCGCGGCGTTTGATCGAGTCGGGGGTGCGTCTGGTGCAGGTGAACTGGCCGCGGGAACCGGGTGACACGGCGGCGGGGAATCCGTTGTGGGATACGCATCAGAAGAATGCGGAACGGTTGCGCACCGTCTTGTGCCCGCAATTTGACCAGACATTCTCGGCGTTGATCGAGGATTTGGATGAGCGTGGCTTGCTTGCCGAGACGCTCGTGGTGGCGATGGGGGAATTCGGCCGCACGCCGAAAATCAATGGCGCTGGCGGGCGAGACCACTGGGGGCATTGCTTTTCAATAGCGCTGGCTGGAGCGGGGGTGGGTGGCGGGCAAGTTGTGGGCGCGAGTGACCGCTTGGGCGGCTATCCTGCGAGTCGTCCGTTGGAGCCGAAGGATTTGGCGGCGACGATGTTTCATCTGCTGGGAATCAATCCGATGTCGGAATTCATCGATCCGCTTGGCCGGCCGCGAATGGTGACGGACAACGGGACGCCGATTCGGGAGTTGATTGCGGGATGAGAGTTTGTCCGCCTGGGGGGAATTTGGCGCTTCGAACCATTGAATTCGCAGTGGGCTGGGTTCGGTTTCGTCGCCGCACCGGCGAGCGCAGACGGAATCCGGGTCGGCGACGGTGGGCTGCGGTGTGGAGAACGTGCGCGGATCGCTCCGAACGGAAGGGTGCGGCTAGTGGCGTGGATGCCAACGCGCGATGCCTCGTTTGGGGCGGCTAACCCGCATGCCCAAGGAGGTCGGGGACTTGGCGGGCCGACAAGCGGGGGAGTTCAATGGCAGCGGGAAGCCCGACGGCCACGACTCAGTGGAGAAGCATTTTCAGGGTGGTCTTCGGGTCTTCGACGGCGGCGCGGTCGATGGTCAGTTTGCGGACGGACGTGGATGGGAGGCGGAATTTGAAATCGCGGAAGACGCGCTCGCAGATGGTCATCAGGCCGCGGGCACCGGTGTTTTCGGTGACCGCGAGTTCGGCAAGGCGGCGGATGCCATCGTCGCGGAATTCGCAGGTGATGCCGTAGGCGGCAAAGGCGCGTTCGTATTGGCGCAGGAGACTGCTTTCGCTTTTGCGAAGGACATTGAAAAGATCGTCGATGTCGAGACCGTGGCACGCGACCCGCACGGGCAGGCGGCCGATGAATTCGGGTTCGAGACCGAAATTGATAAGGTCCGCGGTGGCGACCTGCTGGAAGAGTTCGTCGATGGAGGGCGTTGCCGGGGAACGTCTGCCGGGCTTGAAGGGGGAAGGGGAAAGGCTGGAGAGGCGCTGACGGATCAGGTCGGCGATGCCGGAGAAGGCGCCGCTGACGATGAAAAGAATGTGGCGGGTGTTGATGGTTTCGGGTTGCGCGGGACCGCCGCCGCGCATGGCGCTCATGGCGCTCTGGAGTTGGGCGTTGACGTCGTTCGGCGAGACGAGGGGGACATCGCCGTCTTCCATGAGCTTGAGGAGGTTTGTCTGCACGCCGCGGCCGGAGACGTCGCGGCCGCCGCTTTCGCCGCGGGTGGCGAGTTTGTCCACCTCGTCGAGGTAGATGATGCCGTGAGAGGCCTTTTTTACATCCCCGCCAGCGCGGCGAACGAGGTCGCGGACGAGGTCGTCCACGTCGCCGCCGACGTAGCCGGTTTCGCTGAATTTGGTGGCGTCGGCTTTGACGAAGGGGACGCCGATGAGTTCGGCGGCGGAGCGGATGAGATGGGTCTTGCCGACGCCGGTGGGGCCGAGGAGGAGGACATTTTGCTTCTGATAAAAGGGTGCGGGGTGGCCGGCGAGGGAAAGGCGCACGTGTTGGAAGTGGTCGCAGAGGGCGACGCTGAGGACCTTCTTGGCTTCGGTCTGGCCGATGACGAAGCGGTTTAGATAGCGGGCGATGTCGGCGGGGCGGAGATCGAAGCTGAAGGATTCGCTCGGGGCGGCGGTTTCGGTGACTCCGGGTTTGGTGGCGCGTTCGTCGCGGGTTGGGCGTGGGGCGCGAAAACGCGTCGGGATGCCGGCGGTGACGGGGCCGAGAGCGTCCGGATGTCCGCTGGGTTGGTCGGGCATGGGGGAGTCGTGGGGGGGAGCGTTGAAAAGGCGGACGACCTGACGGCCGTCCGCCTTGCTGGTGGGCTGTGTTACTCGCGGGCGGGTGGGACGCGGGCGGTGACGCCCGCGCACCGGGTGATTGGCCCCGCGTCAGTAGCGGTAGTGCTCGGGCTTGTAGGGGCCTTCCACGGGGACGCCGAGGTATTCGGCCTGGGCCTTGCTGAGTTTGGTGAGTTTGACACCGATCTTATCGAGGTGGAGACGGGCGACCTCCTCGTCGAGTTTCTTCGGGAGTCGGTAAACGGTCTTCTCGTATTTGTCCTTGTTCTGCCAGAGATCGATCTGGGCGAGAGTCTGGTTGGTGAACGAGTTGGACATCACGAAGGAAGGATGGCCGGTGGCGCAACCGAGGTTGACGAGGCGGCCCTCGGCCAGAAGGTAGATGCTCTTGTTGCCGGGGAGATGGTAGCGGTCGTATTGGGGCTTGATGTTTTCGATGCGCACGCCCTTGGCCTGCTTGAGCTTGTCCACCTGAATCTCGTTGTCGAAGTGGCCGATGTTGCAAACGATCGCCTGATCCTTCATGGCGAGGATGTGCTCGACGGTGATGATGTCGCAGTTGCCGGTGGTGGTGACGTAGATGTCACCGGCGCCGAGGGTGCTCTCGATGGTGTTGACTTCGAAACCTTCCATGGCGGCCTGCAGGGCATTGATCGGATCGATCTCCGTGACGATGACGCGGGAGCCATAGGCACGGAGGGAGTGGGCGCAGCCTTTGCCAACGTCACCGTAGCCGCAGACGACGGCGACTTTGCCGGCCAGCATGACGTCGGTCGCGCGTTTGAGGCCGTCGGCGAGGGATTCGCGGCAGCCGTAGAGGTTGTCGAACTTGGACTTGGTGACGGAGTCGTTGACGTTGAT
>CAZUUP010000499.1:0-4680 GCA_964623105.1 uncultured Akkermansia sp. | reverse complement strand
GAGCCGATGCTGAAGCCGTCGAAGATGTCGGCGAACTCGTCGGCGAGGATGACGTTGCTGGGGATTTCGCACATGACGTAGATCTCGAGGCCGCGTTCGCCGCGTTTGAGGCCGTGCTTTTCCATCTCGGCCTGGACGCGGCGGCCCTCGGCGACGGTGCGGCAGAAGGGGATCATGAGCTTGAGGTTGGTGAGGCCCATTTCGTCGCGCACTTTTTTCATGGCGCGACATTCGAGGGCGAAGCCGGCCTGGTAGCGCGGGTGGTAGTAGCGGCTGGCACCGCGGAAACCGATCATCGGATTTTCCTCGGTCGGCTCGTAGGCGCGGCCACCGATGAGGTTGGCGTATTCGTTGGATTTGAAGTCGCTGAGGCGGAGGATGACGTCTTTGGGGTAGAAGGCGGCGGCGATCATGGCGACGCCTTGGGCGAGTTTATCCACGAAGAACTGGGGTTTGTCGGTGTAGCCGATGGTGAGGGCGTCGAGTTGGGTTTTGAGCGCGGCGGCGGCGGGGGACTGGGGATGGGGAGGCCCCTCTCCCCGGCCCTCTCCCCGCTCGTCCCTCGCGGGGAGAGGGAGAGGAGCCGCGGGCGTGAGGGCGGCAGCTGAACTCTCGGACGGACCCCTCACCCCGGCCCTCTCCCCTGCGGCAGGGGCGAGGGAGGCGGGCGTGAGTTGGTCGTAGTCGAGGAGGGCGAGGGGATGGGCTTTGATGTAGGTGGTGATGATGAATTCCATGCGGGCGAGGCCGACGCCGTCGTTGGGGATGAAGGAGAGCGAGAAGGCTTCCTCGGGGTTGCCGAGGTTCATCATCACCTTGGTCTTGGGTTGGCCGAGGTTCTTGAGGTCGGTCTTTTGCACGGTGAAGGGGAGTTTGCCTTCGTACACAAAACCGGTGTCGCCCTCGGCGCAGGAGACGGTGACGAGCTGGCCGTCGCGGAGGAGTTCGGTGCCGTGCTCGGTGCCGACGATGGCGGGGACGCCGAGTTCGCGGCTGACGATGGCGGCGTGGCAGGTGCGGCCGCCGCGGTTGGTGATGATGGCGGCGGCCTGTTTCATGATCGGCTCCCAGTCGGGGTCGGTCTTGTCGGTGACGAGGATTTCGCCGGGGCGGAACTGGCTGATGAACTGGACGCTCGGGATCACGCGCACGGGTCCGGTGGCGATGCGTTCGCCGACGCTGCGGCCGGTGACGAGCACGGGGCCGCGCTGTTTGATCTGATAAGTCTCGATGGTGTCGAGCTGCTTGCGTGACTGCACGGTCTCGGGGCGGGCTTGGACGATGAAGAGTTCGCCGGTCTGGCCATCCTTGGCCCACTCAATGTCCATGGGGCTGGCGTGGCCTTTTTTCGCGGAGTAGTGGTCCTCGATGATGCACGCCCAGCGGGCGAGCTGGAGGATTTCGTCGTCGGTGATCGCGAACTTGGCGCGGTCGCCCGGAGGTACGGGGACGTTCTTCACCATTTTGCCGCCGCCGATGTCGTAGATGAGTTTGAATTCCTTGGTGCCGACAATTTTTTGGAGGATGGGGCGGAAGCCGGTTTTGAGCGTGGGTTTGAAGACGTAGAATTCGTCGGGATTGACGGAGCCTTGCACGACATTTTCGCCGAGACCGTAGGCGGCGTTGATGAGGACGGCGTCGCGAAAACCGGTCTCGGTGTCGATGGTGAACATTACGCCGCTCGACGCGAGGTCGGCGCGGACCATGCGCTGGACCCCGATGGAGAGGGCGATTTTGAAATGATCGAAGCCCTTGTCCACGCGGTAGGAAATGGCGCGGTCGGTGAAGAGCGAGGCGAAGCAGCGGCGGCAGGTGTCGAGCAGTGCGAGATGGCCCTGGACGTTGAGATACGTCTCCTGTTGGCCGGCGAAACTCGCGTCGGGGAGGTCCTCGGCGGTCGCGCTGCTGCGGACGGCGACGTCGAGGGCGAGGCCGGCGGTGGCGCTGAGGTGATCGTAGGCGGCGCGGATTTCCTGTTCGAGATCGGCGGGGAGCGCGGCGGCGAGGATGGCCTGGCGGACGCTGTGGCCGCGGGTGCGGAGGTTGTCAAGGTTGTCGGTGTCGAGGCCGGCGAGGAGTTCGCGGATGCGCGCGGTGAGGCCGGTTTCATTGAGGAAATAGCGGTAGCCCTCGGCGGTGACGGCGAAGCCATCGGGGATTTTCACGCCGTGCGGGGCGAGTTCGCGGAACATCTCGCCAAGCGAGGCGTTCTTGCCGCCGACGAGCGGGATGTCTTCGATGGCGATGTCGGCGAACCATTTGATCCAGCGGGATGGGGGGACGGAGGGACGGAGGGACGGAGAGATGGAGGGACTGGGAGAGGGGGGCATGGGGGAAATGGGTTGAGGGTGGGTTGGGTCAGGATTTTTTGGGTGCGGAAGTTTTTTTGGAGCGGGTGGTGACGGGGGCTTTGGCGCGGACGACGAGGACGGGGCAGGCGGCGTGGCGGACGACGCGTTCGGCGGTGCCGCCAAGGAACATCTGGGTGAGGGCGCTGTGGCCGTGGGTGGGGATGATGAGGAGGTCGGGGTGGAGTTGCTCGGCGGTGTGGCAGATCTGGGTGTCGGCGTCACCGGTGACGATGCGGATGGCGTTGACGGTGCAGCCCTGGCGTTCGAGGTCGGTGGTGAGGGCGTCGAGCTTTTTGCGGGCGATGGTTTTGAGGGCGGTGTCGCGGCGGACGAGGTGAGCGTAGCCCCATTCGGGATAGGGCGGAGGTTCGACGACATGGAGGAGGGTGATTTTGCCGGCGAATTCGCGGACGTAGTGCATGGCGTGGCGGAGCGCCTGGTCGGTGGCGGGGGAGAAATCAACGGGGACGAGGAGATTTTGGAATTTGGGGGTGGGCGGGGAAGCATCGGCGCCGAGGCGCCACGTGAGGACGGGGCAGGGGGCGTGGCGGACAACGCGTTCGGCGGTGCTGCCGAGAAGGAGGTGTTTGAGGCCCGAGTGGCCGTGGGTGGCGATGAGGATGAGGTCGGCGTTGAGTTGGCGGGCGGTGGCGTTGATTTCGTGGTAGGGGCCGCCCTCGGCGACGAGGATTTCGGCGGGGATTTCGGCGGGCACGTTGGCACGGGCGAGGGCGGTGAGTTGTTCGCGGGCGGTTTGGAGAAGCTTGCCGGTGTTGAGTGTGGCGCCGAGGTGGGAGATGTCTGGCGGCAGGGTGACGGGCAGGACGTAGAGGAGGGTGAGGCGGGCGCCGGTCTGGCGGGCGAGGGCGACGGCGGCCAGGAGCGACTGGCGGCTGCCTTCGGAAAAGTCGCAGGGGATGAGGATGTGGCGCGCGGAAGGGGTGGTGGTGTTCATGCGTTGGGAGAAAGATAGCGGCGGCGGTGGCAAAAGCTCAACGGGGATTGGCGAGGGTTGAACATTTTTTGGCGTGGGGGACAGATTGCGCGGCGCGGGCAGGGGAAACAAAAAACCCCGCGCGGGGGCGGGGTTTTGCGAGGAGCGAGGGTGAAGCGTCGGGGAATTAGGCTTGGGCGAGGAATTCGTGCTCGCGTTCGCGCACGGTGAGGACGGGGCAGGGGGCGTGGCGGACGACGTTTTCGCTGACGCTGCCGAGGAGGAGGTGTTTGAGACCGGTGTGGCCGTGGGTGGAGATGATGATGAGGTCCACGTCCTTCTCCTTGGCGACGTCGGTAATTTCCATGACGGGGCGGCCGGTGCGGACGATGGTTTCGACGGGGGCCTGGGTGCCGACGAGGTTTTTGGCGAGTTCGTCGATGAGTTTCTGGCCGGTTTCGCGGGATTCTTTTTCGAGGAGGACGTAGTCGAGGCCGCCGTACTCGGCACCGGCGTAGTTGGCCTCGACGACGTAGAGGAGGACGAGGGAGGCGTTGAATTGTTTGGCGAAGGCGAGGGCGTATTGGAGGGCCTTCTTGGAGCAGTCGGAGAAGTCGATGGGGACGAGGACGCGCTTGAGGCGGAACTGGGCGGGATTGCCCTGGGCCAGGATGGCGGTGTCTTTGGCGGCGACTTCGACGACGACTTTACCGGGTTTGTTGGAGGGTTTGACTTTCATAGTTCGATTGGGTTGCAGGCGTAGGTTGGCAGGAAATGGGGCGGTTCGTCGATGGATAAAATTCAGTTTGTCGGAAAAGAGAATGCGCGGGGACGGGGAAAAGCGCCAACCATGGGTTGGCGAAGGCTGAACGTTTTTTGCGCGGAATGGACGAGGCCGGAAACGGAATAAACGGAGGGCCGGCGGCCGCAGGGAGGCGGCTGGACGGTCAGGACATGGCCTTGGAGATGATGAGGCAGATGCCGAGAATCATGGCGGCGGAAAGGATGGCGACGGCGAGGTTGCCTTTTTCGCAGATTTCTTTTTCGAGGCTGAAGGGGATGACGGCATCGAAGAGTTTGAAGCCGACGATGGCGAGGACGATGCCGACGAGGCCGAAGGCGACGCTGCCGAGGAGGGCTTGGAAGAAGGTGTGCGGGGGCCACGGGAGAGGATGGGTGGCGTCCTCGGCGCCGAGGAGGGTGGCGGGAGCGGCGAGCGCGAGGAGCACGAACAGGGCGAGGAGGAAGCGGTGGTTTCGCATGGACACTTAGTTGGGTGGCTGGGGGTGGGTCACTTGGTGGCCGTGGGAGTGGCGCCGGATTGGAGGCTGGCGGCGACGGCGGCGAGGTCGGTGGCGACGGCTTGGAAGGCGGGTCGGGGGGTGCCGGAGAGTT
>CAZUUP010000498.1:0-4687 GCA_964623105.1 uncultured Akkermansia sp. | reverse complement strand
ACGGCGCGCTCTGGGTGATCGATTGGTACAACTACATCGTCCAGCACAACCCCACCCCCGCCGGCTTCAAGAACGGCCGAGGCAACGCCTACGAAATCCCCCTCCGCGACAAAACCCACGGACGCATCTACCGCGTCACGCATCAGGACGGCAAACTCACACCGTTGCTCAACCTCACCAAAGCCTCGCCCGCCGAACTCGTCGCCACGCTCAAGCACGAAAACCTCCTCTGGCGCATGCACGCCCAGCGCCTCCTCGTCGAACGCCACCTCACCACCGCCGCCAACGACCTCGTCAAACTCGTCCGCGACAACACCGTCGATGAACTCGGCCTCAACCCCGGCGCGCTCCACGCCCTCTGGACCTTGCACGGCCTCGGCGAACTCGAATCCGGCTACAAACTCGCCCACGTCGCCGCGCGCCAGGCCCTCAAGCACCCCGCCGCCAGCGTCCGCCGCGCCGCGCTCATGGCCTTGCGCAAAGATTTCTTCCCCGTGCTCGTCACCCCGCTCCTCGCCGACGCCGACGCCCAGGTCCGCCTCGCCGCCTTCCTCGCCCTCGCCGATCTGCGCGCCGACACCGCCGCGGGCGAGGCCATTTTCGCCGCGTTGAAGGAAGAAAAAAACTCCGGCGACAAATGGCTCCAACACGCCGCCACCGCCGCCGCCGCCAAGCACGACGCCGACTTCCTCAAAGCCGCCCTCGCCAGCGTCCCCCACGCCCCCGCGCCCGCCGCACCCAAGCCCGTCAACATCCTGCGCAACCCCGGCTTCGAAAATGAAACCGCCGGCAAACCCCTCGACTGGTCCCCGCGCACCTACCGCGGCAAAGGCGAACACACCCTCTCCGACATTGGCCACACCGGCGCGCGCAGCCTCCGAATTGATTCCAAGGAAGGCGCGGACACCAGTTGGTTCACCAAGGTGAAGCTCGAACCCAACACCACCTACCGCCTCTCCGTCTGGATCAAAACCGAGAACCTCAAAGGCGCGCGCGGCGCCCAGCTCAACCTCCACGAAGCCCAGTATATCGAAGGCTCCAAAACCCCCGCCATCACCGGCACCAAAGACTGGACCCGCGTCGAAACCATCTTCAACAGCGCCGGCCACACCGACCTCACCATCAACTGCCTCTTCGGCGGCTGGGGCCCCTCCACCGGCACCGCATGGTTCGATGACATCGAACTCATCCCCATCGCCGGCGGCGGCGGACCCGTCGCCGGCGTCTCCGCAGGCGTCGGCCAGGCCCTTCGCATCGTCACCGGCCACTACGCCGCCCGCGTCCCCGTCGAATCCGTCGTCCCCACCCTCCTCGCCCTCACCGACGCCTCCCCCGCCCTCGCCCTCCCCATCCTAGACGGCCTCGCCACCGGCTGGCCCGCCGGCACCGCGCCCAAACTCACCCCCGCCGACGAACCCAAACTCGTCGCCCTCCTCAAATCCCTCCCCAACGACTCCCGCGGCCGCCTCGTCAGCCTCGCCGACCGCTGGGGCCGCCGCGATCTCTTCGCCTCCGAAGTCGCCGCCCTGACCAAAGGCTTCAAGACCCTCGTCGCCGACGCCCAGGCCGCCGTCGGCGACCGCGTCGATGCCGCGCGCCAGCTTGTCTTCCTCGACGACCAGCCCGCCTCCACCCAGCTCGTCCTCGCGCAACTCGCCCTCACCGCCCCGCCCGCCCTCGCCAGCGGCCTCATCAGCGCCGTCTCCGAAAGCCGCCACCCCCAGACCGGCGCCGCCCTCGTTGAAAGCTGGAACCGACTCACCCCCACCACCCGCCGCGCCACCATCTCCGCCCTCCTCCGCCGTCCCGAATGGATCACCGCCCTCCTCGACGCCGTGGAACGCGGCCCCCTCAAACGCACCGACATCGCCGCCGAATACTGGCAGCAACTCAAGAGCAACGCCAACCGCGACCTCTCCGCCCGCGCCCGCAAACTCGAAGGTGCCAAACCCGCCCCCTCCAGCGCCGAAATGGCCGCCCTCACCGCCAAACTCCTCCCCATCGCCAACCAGAAAGGCGACGCGAAACGCGGCAAGGAAATCTTCGAGATGGTCTGCCTCAACTGCCACACCCTCGACGGCAAAGGCGGCAAGATCGGCCCCGAACTCACCGGCATCGGCATCCGCCCCCGCGCCGACATCCTTGTCGAAATCATCGACCCCAACCGCTCCGTCGAGGCCAACTTCCGCTCCTGGACCGTCACCACCAAGGCCGGCGAGACCTACACCGGCCGCCTCGAAGCCGAGACCCAGACCACCGTGGAAATCCTCGACCTCACCGGCGCCAAACACATCGTCCAGCGCAAAGACATCACCAAGCTCGACGCCTCCCTCCTCTCCCTCATGCCCACCGGCTTCGAGCAACTCCCCCCCGCCGACCTCGCCGCGATCTTGGAATACTTAGCACTGAGTCATGAGCCGAAGAAGTAGGCCGGGCGCAGGAATCGCAATCATAATAACAGAATTCGTTCAAAATCTCGGGCGGCAATGGACACACGCAAAAGAATGGAGGTTGTTGCGAAGACAAGTGTCTGCCATCGTTCACCGGGCTGCTAGAACTGTCAGCCCGACCAAATCGGGGCGGATCGCCGCCGATTGGGAGAAAACCAAACCACAATGCGGCATAATACAATGTTAGGCCACAGCATCACACTACTATGACCAGACGACGTTTCGAGATTAGCGGACTCAGCATAGGCGGAGTTCCTGGCGTCACCATCAAGATCGCCACCGACACCACGGCAGATTTTATTGAACACATGCGTTCTCATTATCAGAGTTCTTTTACAGTTGTTTACGCTGCTGGAATGGACGCTGATTGGGATTTCGATTCCTGCTCGGGAGCGGGGTCGGACTTTGCGAAGGCTGTACATTCGTTTCGTCCACCTGGATTGTGATTTTAACACCTGGATTCTGCTGGCATATCTCCATCATAGGGCAGACGAGCGAGAATGGAGACTGTGGCCGTACCATGCGCTTCAGGGAACCGCCTCTGCGACTTACGTTTGATGCTTTATTTTCGATTGTTACTTTTGTTTGCGCTACCCATCCGCTGTCGAGGCGGTCGCTGAGCTTGATCCGTTAGGTGCCATTAAACGTCATGCGCTCTTGGATACTACGCTTTCTTGCTTTGCTCGCTGTCGCAGGCAGCGGTGTCTGGATTGGCACATCACCGCACGAGGTTGAACCATACGTGACACTGGTCGGAGCGATTGCTGGCGTTCTTGCGCAGTTTCGCGATAGGCCCAAGGCCAACGTCACGCTGTCATTTCGCCCACAGGGTGAACACATGGAGGCGTTCGTTTTTGAAAACGTCGGCGATGCCGACGCGACAGACTTGGATATGCAATTCTTTTTCAATGACGGACAGGTCGCACCGGTTTATCAGCACGACACAAGGCTGCCACTCGCAGTGTTGTATCCGCACCATCGGCATCTCGTGCGTGTCTTCTGCACCATCGCGAGCGGCGAGCAGTTCGATGTCGAATGGTCATGGGCAACTCGCGGAGCGAAACGCAGAGAGACTCGGCGGATGTTAGCCACCTTGGAAAAACATGCCAACGCCGCCTAATCGGATGGGACCGGACGATCCAGTTGAGTTCAATAAGGACTGGTATGCTGTTGTAAGATGCAAAGGCGATTTATCCGTGCTCTCGACTGATGGTCCATTCACGGACTGGGAACCGATGTTCCCGAGTGCCTGCAGGGACTCGAAGTCTTAGGCGTTCCAAAACCCAGACAGGATGAAGTTCCTTAGAACTATCTTAACCGGTTCAAGTTCATCTTTACTCGTATGGGAGATCAAATAAGAACACTTACCCTCAAATGCCCCAGTTGTGGGTCAGGACTTGAGGTGTCTCCGGACATGGAACGCTTCTCGTGCGAGTATTGTGGCACGGAGCAAATGGTTCAACGCCGTGGTGGAACTGTTTCCCTCAAACTAATCACCGACGCCATTTCCAAGGTTCAAGCAGGTACCGACAAGACCGCAGCGGAGTTGGCTCTGGTTTGTCTTCAGCAGGAGCTTGCTGACCTCAATGCAAAACCATTTATTGCCCCGCGTCCCAGTTGGGATTGGAAAAAGGACCCGGACCGGAATTCAGCCGGTGACTATGCCGGTTGCTATTTAGTTTTATTGGGAATTTTTGGATTTGTTTTTATTATCAGCGCATTTACTATCACCACCGATCTTGCGAGACATATTGATAAAAGCCCAACCCTAGTATTTATAAGCCTTTCAGTCCTCGGAGTCGTTTGCGTCGTGCTTGCAAAAGGAATTAATTCTAAACTAGATTCAGATGTTGAGCCGAGTAAGGAGTCCATGGCGTCACGTGCCGCATGGGAATTGGAAGCCGCCAAGCTTAGTCGGCAGGAACAGGATCGAGTTCAAAAGGAAAGGGACCGCATTTTGTCACAGATAAAGATCAACAAAGCGATTGTCGGCCACACCGACAATGCGGAATAGCGAACCTTCCGAGTAGGCTATTCTTGCTCAGATACCAGAGAAGCAGTCGCGTGGCTTTTGGCCTCCCTGTCGGAACCCCATCCGCCACTACCCCCGCCTTCGCCCTCCGATTGCCGGGGTGCCCATCTCCGTGCCGGTTGTTTGGCGTTGATTTCCCCCACTCACCTCACTCCCTATGCGCTACGAAGATTTCCGAAACGCAATCCGCACCGAACTCCACCGT
>CAZUUP010000497.1:0-4702 GCA_964623105.1 uncultured Akkermansia sp. | reverse complement strand
GGCAGGGAGCTCAGCGGCCGGACGCAGATGATTCTCTCGGGGGACAAGTCGGTCGCCAGCTATGATCCCGACACCGGCAAGCTCCATTGGTACCTCAAGGGGCCCACCGAGCAGTTTGTCGCGTCCCTCGTGTACAATCCGAAGGCGGACCTGCTTTTCATGACCGGGGGATTTCCCGAGCACCACCTGCTCGGGATGAAGCACACGGGCAGCGGAATCATCGGGACGAACGAGATTGTGTGGCATCACACCAAGGCGAGCATGGTCTCGTATGTTCCGTCGCCGATCAGCGAGGGGGATTATTTCCTCATTGTTTCGGACACCGGCATGGCCAACTGCTTTGTGGCCAAGACCGGCGAACCCGTCTGGCAGGAGAAGGTCGGTTCCCACCACGCCTCGCTGGTTTCCGCCAACGGCCTGGTTTATTTCCTCTCGGACGCGGGGGTGACAACCGTGGTGAAGCCGGGGCCGAAGTTCGAGGTGATCGCGCGCAATGAGCTGGGCGAAACTTGCTTTGCCTCGCCGGCGATCAGCAATGGGCGCCTGTTCATCCGGGGCGAGAAGACGCTGTTTTGCATCGGCCAGCCGGCGGTGGCGCAGAACGCGCGTTGAGGGGTCTGCGCATCTGGCGCCGGGGGCGGGAGACGCGGGCGGGGGTTGGTGGTGTGGGTGGTGTGAGATTGCAGATCGCCGCGTCCGGCGGGAAGGCGGGAGAACGGCGGAAGGGGTTCTTCGCGCAAGGATTCTCGGGATCGCAGGGGACATTTTCTCCACGGACGACCGTCCGCACAGCCGGCGCGTTGCGTCCATCACAGCGGCCGAAACCGCGCCTGAAATGGGCCGGTCGCCGGGCAAAGAATTCTCGACGCGACGCAAGTGCCGAGATTACCTTCCCCGCCATGCCCGCATTGGTCGCTGTGAATCAGCTCCGGCTCCTGCTGCCATGAAGACCCTGGACTTTTTTCGTCCCGTCCCGCGTTTGACCGCGCGCCTCCGCCCGGCGTCCGGCTTTACCCTCATCGAACTGCTCGTGGTCATTGCGATCATCGGCATTCTCGCCTCGATGCTGCTGCCGTCGCTCGCCAAGGCGAAGTTCAAGGCCAAGGAGACGAACTGCCTGTCGCACTTCCGGCAATGGGCGACCGCGCTAAACCTGTACGCCCTGGATTACGACGGCAATTTGCCGAGGTACGCCAGCATCGGGAACAATCCATGGGACGTGGATTTGTCCCTGGTCACGGATCTCAAGCACTACGGGGTCACGGTGCCGATGTTCTTCTGTCCGGTCCGCGCCGACGAACTGGCCGATGCACAGCGCTGGTTTCAGACATCGCAGTCCCGGAATATCGCCGACAACAACGACCTGCGGCTCTATTACAGCACCCGTTTTCCCTACGGCTTCGCCATTCTCCAGCACACCTACTGGGTTCCGCGTTCCGGGCGTCCGGGCTTTCAGGTCATGCCCGCCACCACGCTGGTGAACACCAATTCGATGGTTACCGGATGGCCGGCCCGGCTGGAGGATCCGGGTGCGGCGACGAGCCCGGTGCTGACCGACACGCTCTACGTCAGCGGTTACGTGACGAACGTGGCGTCCGCGTTTGGCGGCCATCCGACGACCAAGGTCAACTCGGGCTTCCAGATCATCGGGGGCGGGGCGATCTCGATAAGCCGCGCCTACGCCGACGGTCACGCTGAACTCGCCCGGAGCCAGAACATCGTCTGGCGCGCGTACGGCAACTTCACGAGTTTTTACTGAGCCAACGAGGCGGTCCGGGACGCGGTGGGGTGCGGTTTCCCGAGAGTGAACCAAGCAGATTGTTCCGTCCGAGCCCGGCTGCATGCCGGGGGACTTCCGTCCGGGGCAGCCGCGTCGGCAAAGGTTCCGACGTGGCAGCGCCGGGGGCGTGAAACACCGTGGGCGCGAGGCTGGAGCCGCCTCATCATTTCAACTCGCCTGCCGTCCACGGTGTCTGTCGGTTTGCCGTCGCACTGCGGACGGATTTCACCTCGGCGGCGGTTACTGGGGAGGCCTGCTGGCCGTAGGAACTGCGCACGAAGGTCAGCACTTCGGCGATTTGCTCATCCGTCAGGCCGCCCATCGCGGGCATGGGGACTGCGGCGGGGGTGTGGCCGTAGTTCTGACCGGCGACAGTTACGGGACCGGCGAGACCGTGGAGGACGACCTTGATGATGCGGGCCTTGTCGCCGCGCACCCAGTCACTGCCGGCCAGCGGCGGATAGACCCCCGGCAGGCCCTTGCCCTCGGGTTGGTGGCACGGGAGGCAGGCCATCTCGTAGATGTTCTCGCCGGCGGACGCCACCTTGCGCGGGGTGCCAATGAGTTTGCGCAGGTAATCGCCGTGCGTGGGGCTGCCGAGTTGGAGCTGGTTTGCGGCCAGGGCAGGTCCCCACTGCGGCTGGGTTGCACGGGCGCTCTGGCGCAGTGCGTAGTCGATGAATTTGTCCGTGGGCAGGTCGAGAACCTTGGTCATCACTTCCGCCGCGGCGGGTTGGCCGAGGTAGCTGGCGGCGACGACGGCTTCGAGCCGGACGCGGGCATTTTCGTCCTTGGCGCGCTCGGTCAGGAGCTTCGCAGCGTCGGACAATCGCTCGGCCCACATGCCTGTGACGCGCGTGCCGTAAGCGCGGACGCGCGGGTCCTTGGCAGCGAGGAGTTTGGCGAGTAGGGCGGGGCGGGCGACCTCGTGCGATTCGTAAACGCCGATGACTTCCAGCAGCAGACGTTCGTAATCGGGCGTGGCGGGGGCGAGTTGGGCCACCCAGGCATCGGCGGCTGGCAGGACGTTGGCGGTGGGAGTGTCGAAGAGGAGCCGCTTCGCCTGGTAGCGTGTCCAGCGTTCGGGCGACTTGAGTTGTTCGAGCAACTCGGCGGGCTTCATCGTGGCTAGGTTGGGCTGCTTCACACTGGCGCGGCCTTTTGCGGTGATGCGCCAGATGCGGCCGTGGGCCTTGTCGCGGCGAGGGTCGGCGTAGCTTGCCTGGTAGTGGCCGATGATGGGATTGAACCAGTCCGCGAGATACATCGCGCCGTCCGGGCCGACGCTCACATCCACGGGGCGGAACGCGGCGTTTGAGGACTTGAGGAGCTTGGGCAGTTGCGTGGTCTTGAAGCCCGAGCCGGCGTCCTCGAACTTGTGCAGCTCCGCCACCGCGCCGAAGTAGCCGCCGATGAGCGCGCAGCCTTGGATGTCATCCGGCAGCGCGCGCGTGCCAATGATGTCAATGGAAGTGGTCTTGGGCGAGGTATCGAAGAGCGGGCCGACGGAGTGGTATTGCTCGGGGGAATTGCGATACGCCGTGTCCGCCGAACTTGCGGAGCTGCTGCCGCTCGGGCTCGCGCCGCGCACCATGCCGGGCACGCTCCAATAGCCGTGCGGGCGGTCGCCGGATTTGTGGAAGACCTGGCCGTAATCATCGAACGCCACGCCCCAGCAGTTCGCGCCCGCCATGCCGCCGCCGAAGAAACCCTCGAGCCGCAGCGTGCGCGGATTCAGCCGCCAGATTGCCGCGCGGTCCAGGCGCGCGATGCCCCACGGCGACTCGACGCGCGAGAAGGCGTGCAGCCCCTGCGAGAACCACAGGCTGCCGTCCGGCCCGTGGCAGATGCTGTTGATGAGCTGGTGCGTGTCGCCGATGCCGAAGCCGCCGAAGAGCACGCGCCGCGTGTCGGCCTTGCCGTCGCCGTCGGTGTCGCGCAGATGGACGAGTTGGTCGAAGTCGCACACGTAGAGGCCGCCCGCGCCGGGTTCGAGGCCCTGCACCATCGTGAGGCCCTCGGCGAAGCGCCACGATTTGTCGGCCTTGCCCGCGCCCTTCGTGTCTTCGAGGACAAGGATGAAATCAGCGCGTTTGGCGCTGGCCTGCGTTTGCGGATAGGTGGGCGAGCACGCGACGTAGAGGCGGCCTTTTTCATCCCACGAGATTTGCGTGGGCTTCACCACGCCGTCGCGCTCGGAGGCGAAGAGGGTGACCTCGTAGCCATCGGCGACGGTGAAGGTCGCGAGCTGTTCCTCGGGCGTGAGGGCTTTCGGCGATTCGCCCGCGTTGGCGGCCGGAGGCAGCACGAGCGCGGGTGCGGACTCGCCGCGGGCGAGCGCCTGAATCCGCGCATCCGCCGCCGTGACCAGCGGGCGATGGCGCTCGAAGGCGTCCTTGAGCGACGGCTCGGTGCCGCCGGCCTTGCCGAACATCTGGTTCACGCGGTCGCCATAGACAAACGACCAGTTCGCCGGCCGCCAGCAGTCGAACCACAACTGATTTTTCTGCACGATGGCCGCGCGCAGCGGATCGAGTTCGGCGGACAACTTCGGCTCAACTCCGAGCCGGCGCGCGATCAGGCCCGCCACGTCCGCGAGGCCCGCTTCGGTGAGGTGGATGCCGTCTTCCGTGAGTCGTAGCTCGACATTCCAATGTCGAGTATTGGCGGGTGCAAACCCCGACTGGACATTGGCTTGTCGAGCTAAGAGCGGCGCGAACAAATCCACAAACACCGCCCCGCGCTGCTTCGCGATCTCGCGTACGGCGTTGGCATAGGCCGCCACGTCGGCGTTGCGCTGCGTGAGGTCCGGCGCGTGCGAGGCCAGCGGCTTCTCGAACGGCATCGGCGAGACCAGCACGACCTTCTTCGTCCGCGCAGCGAACTGGTCCAGCAACCGGTGATACGCGGCCGTGAACTCCG
>CAZUUP010000496.1:0-4706 GCA_964623105.1 uncultured Akkermansia sp. | reverse complement strand
TGCCTGTAGGCCCGGTGCCCTCACCGGGCGAGTTTTCAAACACGCTCTCAGTTCCTCGTCCCATCGCTTCACCATCGCGACAGCGCGATCGTCATTCACTAACCGCCGATAACTGGCCGCCGATCACTGTTCCCCGCTCCCCCCACCCTTGTTCCCAGCAAAAAAAAACCTCGTCCGGCAAGCAAACGTTTGACTTTGAAAACCATTCCCCGACTATCACGCCTGTATCAACCAGTCAGACCGCCGAAGCCCGTCGCCTTGCGACCGGCGCGGCGCCAAAAGTTGCGCTTTGACTGACGATCCAGCCACACATGGCCGCCACCGAAATTTTCGCCCCACCGCCCCGTCGGGACACCCTCTTCTACCTCGCCGTCACCTCCCTGGTGCTGGTCGGCCTCGCCCTGCTGGTCCTCGGTTGGATCATCCCCGCAAACATCAAATCCATCGACCCCCTCCTCCTCCAAAAAGCCGCCGCCAATTCCAAGACCATCGTCGATGAAGGCGTCGCCCTCGTCGGCACCGACCGCGTCGGCTCCGCCCAGATCGTCTTCGCCGCCGCCATCCAGATCAAACACCCAGACACCAACCTGCTCGCCAAGGCCCTCGGCGAATACCAACGCCGACACCCCGAACTCGTCCCGTGGGGCGGCGGCGACCGGCACCTCGAACAAGTCTTCAACCTCCGCGAATCCCCCCTCGGCGCCACCAACCAACCCATCATCCCCATTCTTATCCCCGAGAAAAACCGCGCCACCGTTGCGCGCCACCTCACCACCACCTCCCGCTCCGCCACCGTCGCCGCCATCCTCGAAACTCGCGCCATCACCAACTACGCCCAGTTCGCCCCCGCCTTCGGAACCGCCGGGCAACCGCTCGACGCCACCGTGCTCCTCACCGCCCTTCTGGCCGACGGCAACCAACTCAGCGACGCCCTCGCCAGCGAAATCAAAGCCCTCGCCGAAGGCGCCCGCAAAAACCAATCCCAGCTCCAGGCCCTCGAAATCTTCTACCTCGACCTCCTCTCCATCGGCAAACGCCTCAACTGGGGCCAACTCACCGAACTCTTCAAACTCTGCCCCGACCTCCGGACCACCCACTTCTTCGCCGAACAATCCAAGACCGCACCCCAGGACTTCGCCATCCTCTACACTGCCGCCAAAATCTCCGGCAAACCCCAGGACGTCGCCGCTCTCGTTAACACCTTCGGTCGCACCGCCGTCTCCGACCTCGCCTTCGCCCTCAACACCGGCGTGGACGCCCTTACGGAACTCCTCCGCCGCCAGGTTCCCATCCGCGCCGCCAAGACCGCCACCGCCGACACCCTCGTCGCCCTCAGCCTCCACCTCCCCAAAACCGCCATCGTCCTCAAGATCATCGCCTTCCTCCTCGGCGTCTCCCTCATGGTCCACGGCGTCGGCCTCCTCTTCCCGCCCCCCGTCGGCCTCGTCGAAGCCGCCCCCGCCGTCCCCTTCGTGCGCACCGGCACCATCGCCCTCGGCGTCTGCCTTCTCCTCGTCCTCGCCAGCGAGCCTTTTCTCTTTACCAAAGGCCCGCGCCCCGAGTATCAACTCGAAATCGCTGTCCCCGGAAGCCCGCAGACACCGGCGCTTCCCCCAACCAAGTCAACACCCACCAAACCCGTCATGGACATCACCACCATCTTCTCCATCGTCCTGTTCCTTCTGGTCCAGGTCTTCGTTTACATCGTCTGCCTCACCAAGATCAGCGAGATCGACAGCCAGACCGCCCCCGCCCTGCTGAAACTCAAACTCGTCGAGAATGAGGAGAACCTCTTCGACACCGGACTCTACGTCGGCATCGGCGGCACCGCTGCCGCCCTCGTCCTTCAGGTCCTCAACATCATCGACGCCAACCTCCTCGCCGCCTACTCCTCCAACCTCCTCGGCATCGTCTGCGTCGCCCTCGTCAAAATCCGCCACGTCCGCCCCTTCAAACGCCGCCTCATCATGGACGCCGCCAAAGACTCCGCACCCGTCCTCACCTCCTGACCTTCCCCACCACCTCCAACCTCCCCACCTCAACCCGGCAGATCATCGGCCATGAACAAGACACTGATTCTGATCATCTGCGACTTCCTCCTCCTCAACCTCCTCGCCGTCACCCAGTGGCGCAAGGAACCCACCCGCCCGCTCGGTTCCCCCGTCCCCAAGCAGACCGTCGGCTCCGTCGCCGTCCAGAACCAGGACCTCGTCGAACTGATGCGCATCTCTCTTCAGGATGAACGCGCCGCCCGCGAGCAACTGGCCGCCCGCCTCCGCTTCGTCCAGTCTGACCTCAACATCGTCGAGGACAGCCTTGCCCAGTCCCAGACTCAGAAAAGCAAGATGGAACGCGACCTCCTCGAAGCGCAGACCCGTGTCGCCGAAATGACCCAGAAATTTGCCACGAGTTCCGAACTCGAACGCAAAACTTCCGAGCGCCTCAACCAGATCGCCGCCGACCTCGAAGCCAAGAAAACCGAGGCCGAACGCCAGCAAAAAAACCTCGCCGCCCTCGAAGCCCAGCAAAACGCCGCCCGCGCCCAGATGGAGAACCTCAACGCCGCTGTCCGTCTGGCGCAGATGGAAAAACAACTCATCAAGGAAACCCTCACCGAACAGCACAAGCGCGAACTCGAAGCCAAGAAGGCCGAGGTCGCCCGCCAGCAGGCCCTCCTCGCCGACCTCGAAAAACAACGCTCCAGCGCCCTCCAGACAGCCCAAGCCCTCAACGCCAGCGTCGCCGTCGCCGAGGCCGAGAAGAAAGTCCTCCGCGAAAACCTCAACGACCTCCGTTCCGAAGTCCAAAACGTCCGTCAGGAAAAGGCCCGCATCGAGGACCACGCCGGCAAACTCGCCACCGGCGTCACCCAACTCGCCGCCAAGTCCGCCGAGATCGCCCAGGAAATGCGCGACAACCGCCCCCTCAACGCCAACCAGATCCTCACCGACTACCTCTCCAACCGCGTCGAAACCATCATCGAAGGCAACCGCCCGGGCATCTTCTCCACCGTCACCCGCTCCCGCGAAATGAGCACCGTCCTCGTCAACGACGCCGGCCGCCTCTACGCCCTCCTCCACGTCAACGACACCCCCCTCCGGTTCGAGGACATCCCCGTGGACTGGGACATCCTCACCGGCGTCGTCGCCCACCCGCCCAAGGTCTTCTCCATCCCCTCCCTCTCCTTCCTCGCCGTTGACCCCCGCATTATTGTCATCTCCGTCGGCCCCGAACAGGCCGCCCAACTCGGCGTCAAAGCCTTCCCCACCACCCGCCTCCCCAACAAATTCCCCGAAGCCGTCCTCGTCGGCAAAGGCGGACGCTACTACGGCGAAGTCGAATTCCGCCTCGACCCCGCGCTCCCGCAATACGTGCGCATGAAGACCAAAATCTTCAGCCGCATCTTCGGCGAATTCTCCCCCTCCACCGGCGACCTCGTCTTCGCCAAATCTGGCGAACTCCTCGGCGTCATGGTCAACCGCGAATACTGCGTCGTCCTCAACAATTTCGCCACCGCTCGCGATATCCGCCTCGGCGTCAAGAATCCCCCCGAAGACAAGACCGGCCCCAAACTTCGCGAGATGCGCCAGCGTCTCAACCGCCTCCCGATCGCCCTGCAGTAGTCCCGTCCCCTCGCCGGTGCCCCCCGGCCCCGCCGCTTGCCGGGATCCTCGTCCCACGCCCTGCGCCACCCAGTTCAGCCCGAACTCAGCCGTAGCGATGTAGTAACGGCCCACGGCGCGCGGCCTTGAGGCCGCAGAAACGTGTGTCCTGCATGGGGCGTGCGAATTTTCGGGCCTGCTCCCTTTTGACTCCGCAAATGGTGAGTCGGGTTACCCGCTGGGACTGCTCTGAACAGTCCGTGCTGGCGGGCATCTCTGCGGCCTGAATTCCATTCGCGTTGAGTGCATGGCTACGCCTCCGGCACAGGCTTCGCAATTCGGCTTCCCCTCGACTCTCCCCCAACCACAGCCCAACCCGCACCACCACCATCGCGCCACTCCTCGACGACCCCTCCGCCGGCCATCCCGCACCGTAGAGCGCGAGTTTCTCCTCGCCCCAAAACGCCGCAGTGGTTCAATCACGCCGATGCGAAATCCAATCATCGTCGCCCTCGACGTCCCCACCCCCGAACAAGCCCTCACCCTCGCTCACCAGGTAGCCCCCGCCGTCGGCGCCTTCAAGATCGGCAAGGAACTGTTCGTCAGCGCCGGCCCCGACATCGTCCGGCGAATCCGCGCCACCGGCGCCGCCGTTTTCCTTGACCTCAAGTTCCACGACATCCCCAACACCGTCTCCAAGGCGGTGGAATCCGCCGTCCAGTTGGATGTCCAGATGCTCACTATCCACACCAGCGGCGGTTTCACCATGATGCAAGCTGCCGAGCAAGCCGCGCAACAGGCCGCCCGCGCCGCCGGCCGCCCCGCGCCCCTCGTTCTCGGAGTCACCGTCCTCACCAGCCTCGACGCCGCCGACCTCGCCCAGATCGGCCTGAGCACGGACGTCACCGCCCAAGTTGAACGACTCGCCACCCTCGCCGCCCGCGCCGGACTTCGCGGACTCGTCTGTTCTCCCCTCGAAATCGCCGCCCTCCGGAAAATCCTTCCTGCCGAAATGCAACTCGTCACCCCCGGAATACGCCCCGCCGGTGCCGGCAAAACAGACGACCAGAAACGCACCCTGACCCCACGTGAAGCCCTCGCCGC
>CAZUUP010000495.1:0-4712 GCA_964623105.1 uncultured Akkermansia sp. | reverse complement strand
ACAGCACGTTCGTGTTCTTCACGTCGGACAACGGCCCGGAAGGCAACGGCACCACAACGCCGGGGCGCGGCTCCAGCGGCGGTTTGCGCGGGCGCAAACGCGACCTGCACGAGGGCGGCATCCGCGTGCCGGGCTTCGCGCGTTGGCCGGGCAAAATCCCCGCCGGCTCCATGAGCGAAGTGCCGGTCGTCGGCAGTGATTTGTTTCCCACGATGCTGGGGATCGCCGGTGTGAAGCCGCCAACGGACCGGGTGATTGACGGCGTGGACGTGTTGCCCGCGCTCACTGGCAAGGTGACGCAGCTCGCCCGACCGCAGCCGCTCTACTGGCGTTTGCTTATGGCTCCGAACGCAAAAATTGCGATGCGCGTGGATGACTGGAAAATCCTCGCCAACGCGGAGCTGACCGAGTTCGAGCTTTACAACCTCAAGACCGACCCGAAGGAAGCCAGCGACCTCAAGTCGGCCGAGCAGCAGCGCTTCGCGACGCTGCGCGAGCAACTCCTCAAGCACAACGCCGCCGTGGATGCCGAAGGCCCCGACTGGTGGAAAACGCTCAGCCCGAACGGCGGCAAAGCCAAGGGCGCCGAGGCGCCCGCGAAGAAAAAGAGGAAGCAGCAGTAGTTACTTTCGTCAGTAAACCAAACCCACATCACCATGAAAACCAGCCTAATCATCAGTTCCCTCTGTGCCGCGCTGTTGTCCTCCGGCGCGGCCTCCGCCCAAAACACCAGCGCGCTCAAACAGGCCCTCACCTTCCACGCCTCGTTCGACAAGGGTTTCGACGCCGACTTCTCGCGTGGCGACAAGGCGGCGCTGTCCCGCTCCAAGCAGGGCACGGTGCCGCTCGCTGCCAACGACGAACTCAAGCTCGTGCCCGACGGCGGGCGCTTCGGCGGCGGGTTGCACTTCACCAAGAAGGGCTCCACCCAGCCGCGCTTCAAAGGCGCGGGCGTGCTCGGCTACAACGCCACCAACTGGAACGCCAGCGTCTCCGTGTGGCTCAAGCTCGACCCGGACAAAGATCTCGCGCCGGGCTATTGCGACCCTTTGCAAATCGTCGGCGACGACACGAAGAAGGGCTTCATCTTCTTGGAATGGTCCAAGGACGAAACGCCGCGCGAGTTCCGTTTCGCGATCCGGCCGAAGATCGAGCTGTGGAATCCCACTGGCCTCGACTGGGCCAAGATGACCGACGCCCAGCGCCCCGCCGTAAACCTGCGGCGCGCGCCCTTCTCTCGCGAGGCATGGACGCACGCCGTGTTCACGCTGGAAAACCTCAACGACAAGGCGAAGAAGCCCGTGGGCAGGCTCTGGCTCAACGGCAAGCTCATGGGCAAAATCGAAAACTGGGACCTCACGCTCGGCTGGAATCCCGACGCCGTGCAACTCGTCCTCGGCGCGGCCTACGTCGGCCACCTCGACGACCTCGCCGTCTTCAACCGCGCGCTGACGGACGCCGAGGTGACGATCCTTCACGGTCTGAAGGCCGGTGTACAGGAACTTCATCCGTGAACAGCGACAGCGCAGCAGCATCCGGCCCGGGGTACGCGGCGTTGACACCGCTTCAAACCCGCATTGGCACGCCGCGAGCCGGGCTTGGCCGCCCAGGCCACTTATTCAAATCGTATCGCATCTCCTGATTCCAAAACCACGATGAAAAACCTCCTCCTCGCCCTCGTGCTCGCAGCCTCGTGCTCGGCGATTTCCGCCGCACCCGCGCAGCCCAACATCATCATCATGCTCGTGGACGACATGGGCATCATGGACACCTCGGTCCCGTTCCTCACCGACGACGCGGGCAAGCCGAAGCGTTATCCGCTCAACGACTTCTACCGCACGCCGAGCATGGAGCGGTTGGCGGCGCGCGGGATTCGCTTCAACAACTTCTGCGCGATGAGCGTGTGCTCGCCGACCCGCGTCTCCATCATGACCGGCCAGAACGCAGCGCGCCATCGGACGACGAACTGGATCAATCCCGACAGCAACAACGCCGGACCGAAGGGCCCCCCAGACTGGAATTGGCGCGGATTGAAACAGGGCGATGTCACCCTCGCCCGCCTCCTGCACGCCGGCGGCTACCGGACCATACACGTCGGCAAGGGACACTTCGGCCCCCGCGATTCCGACGGTGCCGATCCGACAAAGCTCGGCTTCGACGTCAACGTCGGCGGAGCCTCCATTGGTGCGCCAGCGAGCTACTACGGCGCACAAGACTTCGGGCTAAAAACCAAGAACCCGCGGGCCGGCGTGCGCGGACTGGAGAAATACCATGGACAAGAGATTTTCCTCACCGAGGCGCTCACGCTCGAGGCAAACACACACGTCGCCGATGCCGTCAAGGCCGGCAAGCCGTTCTTCCTCTACTTCCCGCACTACGCCGTCCACGCACCTTTCAACTCCGATCCGCGCTTTGCCTCCCACTACGCAAACTCGGGAAAGCCCGCCAACGCCCAAGCCTTTGCCACCCTCATCGAGGGCATGGACAAGTCGCTCGGCGACGTGCTGGATAACTTGGAGAAGCTCGGCGTGGCGGAGAACACGCTGGTGATCTTCCTCGGCGACAACGGCTCCGACGCGCCGCTCGGCCACCAGCACGCAGTTGCGTGCGCCGCGCCGCTGCGGGGCAAGAAGGGCTCGCACTACGAGGGCGGCGTGCGCGTGCCGTTCATCGCCGCGTGGGCGAAGCCGGACGGAAACAACGCATTTCAAAAGCGCCTCCCGATCTCCAGCGGGGCTGTCCAAACCCAGCAGGCGGCGGTTTACGACATGTTCCCCACCATCCTCGCCCTCGCCAATGCGACGCCCCCCGCGAAACACGTTGTGGATGGCGCGCGTCTCGACACGCTGCTCACCGGCAGGGCTGACCCGTCGCGCCCCGAACGCTTCCTCATGCACTACCCGCACGCGCCGCACCGCAGCGATTACTTCACCACGTTCCGCGACGGTGACTGGAAGGTGATCTACCACTATTTCCCGTCGGAGGTTTCCGAAGGCTCACACTATCAGCTCTTCAACCTCAAGGCCGACCCGTTCGAGCAAAAAGACCTCGCCACGAGCGAACCCGCGCAGCTCCAGCGCCTGATGCAGGGACTCATCGCCGGTTTGGAGAAGCAGGGCGCTGTGTATCCCGTGGACAAGGAAACGAAGCAGGCGCTGAAGCCAGGGCTGCCGTGACCCGCCTCGTATCAAACTTCTCAGCCCCGCTTGCGCCGTCCAGCCCAGACGCGGCGTTCAAGTGCCCGTTCGAAGCTCACCAGTTCGCGGATGAGACTGTTGTATTGCGAGTGCGCCTCGTTTCCGTGTGTAGTGGCGAGCAGCCGATAGAGCCGGCGGTCGGCGTCCTGCGCGTTTACCACCGGAGGCAATGGCACATTCAGCAGCCGCAGGCGCGGCGTGCCGATTTGCACCAGCAGCGCGCCAATGGACTCGCGCCCCGCGGCGAGGTCGGCCAGCCCCTGGCGAATCAAGTCCTCGGCGGGGAGTCCGGCGAAGTCGTGGTCAATCACAATGGACATGGGCTCGTGCATTCAGCCGGCTCCGGCGGCCACCGCTTCCACCCGCTGCCGCAGGGCGTGGGCGTCAATCGCCGGATAGCGAATGAGGTTGGGTTCGACGGCCCGGAACAGTTCCAACAGCCGGTCGCGTTGCACCAGTCCGGTGACGAGCATCTGCCCGATATCGTTCTGGTCGCGGGCGTGAAACCGCTCAATCTTCGCCAGCGCCTGACTGTAGAAGTCGTAGTGGAAAAACTCCAACCCGCCGTGCCGCGTAATAAAGATGCTGCGCTCCGCCCAGCCGGGCAGCGCGGGGATGAAGTCGGCGGGCGAGGCCAGCTCGATGTTGATATCCACCGCGTCCTTCAGCCTAGGCAGCGCCTCAAAGAAACCCGCCGGCTCGGGGTCGGCCTTCAGGTCCACGTCCAGCGTCGTCTCCCGCCAGCCCAGCAGCACTGCCGAGACGCCACCAGTGAAATACACGCGCCCCGGCGACCGCACCGCGCGGCCCAACTCGGCCATCAACCGTTCAATCTTCGGGCGACTGGAATCCGCTCGCATGACAGGCCGACACTAGCCTTTGTGGAATGCGGAGACAAAGCCGCATTTCGTGTCCCCCTTTCCCCCAACCCGCTCAGCCCGTGAACGCTGCGTTTCTCTGCAACCTCCGCCAGCGGCCGGCTTCGCGCCGGGACTTCCTTTGGCAACTCGGCGGCGGCCTCGGCGGCGTGGCATTCACCACAATGCTCGCTGCACAAAGTGCTCGTGCCGCTTCCCCCCTTCCCCGCTTCCCCCCTTCAACCAACCCGCTCGCTCCCAAGCCCGCCCCTTCCCCCGCCCGCGCCCGCGCCGTCATCCAAATCTTCTGCCCCGGCGGCCTCAGCCATGTGGACTCGTGGGATTGGAAGCCGGAGCTGGCGAAGCGCTCCGGCCAGCCCTTCGACCCGACGGGCAAGCTCCAGTTCTTCGCGTCGAAGCCCGGCAACTGCCAGGGCAGCTACTGGCCGTTCCGCCAGCACGGGCGTTGCGGCCGCTGGATGAGCGACCTCTTCCCGCGCCTCGCCGCGTGCGTGGACGACGTCGCGTTCATCCACTCGATGCAGAGCAAGTCCGCGCTGCACGGCCCCGCGATGTTCATGGCCAACAGCGGCTTCATCCTGCCCGGCTTCCCGAGCATGGGCGCGTGGGTCACCTACGGCCTCGGCAGCGAGAGCGA
>CAZUUP010000494.1:0-4717 GCA_964623105.1 uncultured Akkermansia sp. | reverse complement strand
CGGCTTGCGCCTCCAGAGTCCGGACTGATCCAGAAGGAATAAAGCGACCCGCTGCGAAGGTGGAAGCGGAGGCGGACGGTCTGGCCAGCTAGGGCACCAAGGTCGGGTGCGTTGCGCCATTGCACCGCCATCCGGGTCTGGTCGCCCGTCAGCGGAATGCAGTTTGGCCCCGCGAATGCCGCCAACTCCCGGCCTTGCGCATCGAGTGCTTCCACCCGCAGTTCGCCCGCGGCAGCGGCCAGGTTTACGAACAGATGCCGGCCGGAAAATCTCAGCGGCCGCGTTGTCATCGTGCCCCCCGGGGCATCCGCATCCAGTGAGGCAAAACCGTCGCGGCGAAGCGTGGCCATCCCGGTGGAGCCGGTGTCGGCGGGATGCATCGTCCGCCCTGAGCAGTAAAAGTACAACTGGTCGCCCACGACCACGCAGCCGCCCCCGACCGACTGCACATTGCCCGCGTTCCAAGCCTTGGAATCGGCGCTGACGGGCAGGAAACGCCCGCGATTGGCACGATCCCAGTGGAACCCGTCGCGCGTGAAACCGACCAAGACCTCGTTCCGTTTGTGGATGCCCAGCCTGGCGCAAGTCTCGTTGTCCGGGCCCTGCCAGATGGTGAACAGGCCGACCATCAGGCTCTCGTAAGCGAAAACGTCGAGGTTGTAGAGCTGGGGCTCGTTGTGCGCGAAGCGGGGATCGGGATGGCGCGGATCAAGACGGTCGGCAGCCACCCACGGCTGCAAGTCACCGGGAACTCCACGGCCCTGCGCCACCTGATCGGTATGCTGGGTCCAGGCCAGCGCCGCGGCAGCCGTCTTGCCTTCGTGATAGTTGCGCAGGCGATGGACCGGGTCGGGAATCATGCGGTCGTGACCGCGGACACTCGCCACCCAGACCCGGCGGAAAGGATTCCAAAAAACGGTGGTGCGGTCCCACGACGGGCCCGAGACGGCAACTTCGTCGGACCATTGGCGTCCATCCGGCGAGACCCGGAGCGCGAGGTGGAACGGGGATTTCTTGGTGCGAGCCTCGAAGAGTTTGAAGCGCTGCGCGGGATCGGTCGCCTCCGGGTCGAGCCAGACCGTGGCGGCATCACGATTGGATTTCAGGACGACGTTCGTGCCGTTTTCCGACAGTGCGGGTCGGGTCCACGCCAGACCATCGCGGGAAAAGGCCAGGCACGTCCGCGCCGAGGCGGAGCGATACCACATCAGGAAAACGTTCTCCTTGGGCTCGAACCAGACGCCGTCGCTGAACGGGGCGGCGAACGCGGTGGTCTTGGTCCTTTCCCAGTCCCTCTCGGGACGCAGAACGGGCGACAGCGGATGATAGACCGGTTGATGAAAGCGCCGCCGGAGGGTGGAGGATTCGATGAGGAAATCGTCCACGAACAACTGCCGGCCGGTGTCAACCGGAAGGACGGCCGGCGGCTTCTCCAGATACGGCACCGGCATGGGCTCGAGCGAGGTTACTTGCGCTGCCGTGCGCACCGGTGGCCACGGTGACGGCAGCTCGATGCCGTTTTCCAGCCGCTCGCCCGCACAAACGCCCGCGAGCGAAACCACAAGTGCGAGGAAAACGACGACACGATGGCGGGCGAAACACATGGCGATGCGGGTAAAATCGAACGACGTGACTTCAGCAACCAACCGGCGGCCAGGACCGCTCACGGTGCAGCCTTCCACGCTTCATTGAAAAAGCCGGAGGTGACAACGGTTTCGCCCACCTTGGCGGCCGGAGCGTCGGCCGGGTTGTCGCCGACCTTGAAAATGGCCCAGTCGCCAAGGCGGGGGAACACCATGTAGCTGAAGCGCAACTCGGAGTCGTGATAGGTGTGGCCGCTGTTGAGGACGACGTAGTTGCGCTCCGCGCCTGGCAATGGATTCGGACAGATGAGTTGCACACCGTGATCGGCGGCGGGATGACGTTCTTTGCCGAGCTGGAGCGAGTCGCGGGTCCACTGGAGCGGGAGTTGCGGGAGGACTTTGCTGATCCACGGGTTGCTGCCGGGATCGCCGAAAAGGATGAGGTTTCGCTGGCGTACGTCGGCTTCCGTGACATCGGTGTCGTTCTTGACTGGGAGGTAGCCGCGGTAGTGACGACGCCATTCGTCGGTGAAGCGTTTGAGGTTGGCGTCCGCCCACGCGGCAACGGCGGGATGCCAGGGTTTGCCGGTGCCGCGGACGCAGAGGAACGGGCGCGCGAAGGCGTCGTCGAGGGGGCCTTGCAGACCGGGGCGCTTGCCCGCGAGGGCGGCGGGTTCGAGCGGGCCTTGCAGCTCCCAACGGCCACCCAGTTTGCTGAAAACCACGGGGCGAACGCCTGCCGCAGCGGCCTGCGCGGGCAGCGTGAGCCTGGTCTCGCCGATGGTGATGGCGGTGGCGCCCGCCCTGGCGGCAATGACCGGCGGGTGGAGGGCGAAGCGCGTGATGTTGCGCGGCTCGGCGATGGTGAGCGTGCCGTCGGGGGCGATGCGGGCGTCAATCTCGGCGCGTTGGTAGTGTTCGCCGAGGCCGAGGATTTCAAGCCAGTGGCAGCGGCTGAACTTGAGGGTCCAGGTCACGAACCGCAGATGTTTCGGAAACGGGTCGATGCCCTTGGCCGCATGCTGGCCGAGTTGGCGGAGTTGTTCCTGGTAAACCTTGGGAGTGATGCTGTGGCCCGCGCCGCGATCGACCAGCCCCGCGAAAGGAATGCCTTCCTGTTGGAACGCTTTCTCGATGAGCAGGTGCGAGGAATAATAGGCGTCCTTGTCGCCCATGGCCGCGACGACGGGGACGATGCGGGCGTTGGCGGTGTAATCGATCGCGTCCACAAGGTGCAGCATGGTCTTCTGCCACGGTGCGAGCGGATCGAGGCGGACGAAATGTTTCCACGGGGAGTTGGCGAATTCGTAGGTGTCCACGGGGCCGGCGGCGGGGCCGATGGCGACCCAGCGATCCGGGCGCTTGAGACCCAGTTGCCACGCGCCGACGCCGCCCAGCGAACTGCCGCGCAGCACGATGCGCGAGCGGTCGATGCGGTAATCGCGGCAGACGGCCTCGATGGCTTCGTCCACGTCGGTCTCGCCCTCGAAGCGGTAGGCGTTCTCGCCGAGGCGGCCCATCGGGTGGACCTCGAGGAAATTGTTGGTGCCGGCCGCAGGCGCGGGAGCGTCACCGGCGTCGTGGGTGAAGAGAAAGAGCAGTTCGCCAATGCCCGTGGCGGGGCGGCTGCCATGCAGGACAACGTCGAGGCGCGCCGGTTTGGCAGGGTCGTAGCTCGCGGGAACGACGAGGCCGTAGGGTTGCACGGAGTCATCAATGGCGGAGACGAATCCCCGCACGGTGCGGCCACGTTTGTCGGTCCACGGGTGACGGCCGGCGGCGAGGTCCTCAACGCGTTCCTTGGCACGACGCAGGGCTTTCTGCACAAGGTCACGATTCTTGGCATCTGCGACCGGTCCGAAGTCGAGCGCCCACGTGACGCCTTTGAGAAAAATTTGGGCGTCGGCCCACCGGTCGGGCGAGACGCCGGGCGCGGTGCGCAGGGAATTGAGCCGGGCCTGCAGCGGTTGGAATTCGGCAAGGATGGCAGCGCGCTCGGCGTCGGTGAGGGGGCTGGTGGCGGGAGCCGGGGCGGCGTGGGCGACGGAAGCCAGGCTGATGACGAGCGGGATCCAAAAGGCGAGAACCGAGAATCGCACGGCCAGGCTGATGACGGGGCGGGTGGGCGGAATCATGGCGGAAATAGACGCGGCGGGACGGCGGCTGAGTCACGCTGATTTCCACAAATGCAGAGCATAAGACAGGAGATTTGCCAGTTAGGGTTGCAATCAAATCGGGAAGCCGCATCGTGAACCAAGATGAATCGACTTTTCAGGAATAGATCAGTGCGACGCGCCGGGCGGCAGCGTCGGGGCGGGTTCACTTTGATTGAACTGCTGGTGGTCATCGCGATCATCGGGATTCTGGCCAGCATGCTGCTGCCTGCGCTGTCACAGGCGAAGTTGAAGGCCAACGCGATCAAGTGCGTGAACAACCAGAAGCAAATCACGATGGCGCTGAAGCTATACACGAGCGACAACGACGACTGGATCACGACTTCGTGGCACTTTGCCACGGGCGGTCTGCCGGGGCGGACCTGGGGGACAATCATCCAGACTTACCTGCCGAGCCGGGCGGTGATGTGGTGTCCGACGGGGCCGAGCCGTCCGGGCGGAAACCGGGATTGGGACGGTTCGGGATCGTTCATGAACATCGGGATCAACTGGCAGATTTCGCACGACAATTACAACGGGCTGGGCGGGTCGAATTACGGCACGCAACCGCGGGCGTTCCGGGAGCAGATGATTGTGAAGCCGGTGGGAACGGTTTACACGACCGACCTGGGGAATGTGGCGATCAGCAGCGCGAGTCCGACGGCAAGCGTCCAGACGCCGTATGGAGGCCAACCGGTGAGCAGCAAGGCGAGCGCCTGGCTGCTGGTGTATCCCAACGAGACGGCGGCGACCTATACGCCGCTGGTTTTGCGCGCGGGCGACCCGGATTATGCGGGGCCGGTGTATCGGCACAGCCGGCGGGTGAACGTGAGTTTCGTGGACGGGCATGTGGAGCCGATGGGGGAGACCTGGTATTACAACGGTTCGCCGTGGATGAACGGGCTGGTGGGCGGCCCGTGAAAGTTTCGCGGCTTTGACAGCCCGGGGAATTGCGGCGGTGTGGCGTGGCGGCATGGGTGG
>CAZUUP010000493.1:3421-4721 GCA_964623105.1 uncultured Akkermansia sp. | reverse complement strand
TCCAAAATTTTGCCGATCATCCGGCTGCACGAATTCCCCGGCCCCATCTCGACAAACAGCCGCGCGCCGTCCGCGTAAGCCGCATTCACCGTCTTCGGAAAATCCACGCCCCCGAGCGCCTGCGCCAGAATCGCATCCGCCGCCGTCTCCCGCGTCACCGCAAACGACCGGCCCCACGCCCCGCTGTAAAACCGTACGCCCGCCGGTGCCTGCGTCGGAAACAAGTGCAGCTCGCGATACTGCGCCGCCACGGGCTGCGCGACCTCGCAATGCACCGTCGTCACCCCCGCAATCGGGAACCACTGGCAACCCAAGTCCGCCACCACACGCCCCACCTCCGCCAAATCCCCGCCAATCACACACTCGCCCGGCGTGTTCACGATCAGCATATAAACGCGCCGCCGCCCCGCCAGCGCCGCCCGCACCACCTCCGCCGGACGATCCACCACCCCAAGCCGCCACGCGACTTCCTCGCCTTCCGCCAATTTCCACGCCACCCGCGCCGCCCGGCACTCGCCCGCCAGATCGCGCGTGAACAGCGTCGAGCCTTCCATCCGCCGCAACATCTCATCCCGCGCATTAACCGGAGCGCCGAGCATTGCTCGGCGTGAGGGTGCGGGACCCGCATCGTGCCGTGCGCTGCTCGGCGCTCCTCCCCCAAGTTGGCTCTCGGGACCAAAGGATGAACTTGAGTCGGGAGAAATCGCTCCCGCCCCCCACGCCCGCAACGAAAACAACCCCGCCGATTCCCCGAGGCTGTACCCGATCACCGCGCGCGGCTTGACCCCCATTGCCCGCGCCCAATCGCTGAACACCGTCCCCGTCGCCACTTGCCCAAAAATCATCACATGATGATCCACCTGCACCGCCTCCAGCGACGCCCCGCCCCAGAACCAATCCCCCACCAACTGCGTCGCCAGCCGCTCGTTCTCGCGATCCTGCGCCCGCAAAATCTCCGGCCACTGCACGCCCAGCTCGCGCCCCATGTCGAGGAAGTGATTCCCCGAACCCGGAAACACAAACGCCACGTCCCCCTGCCCCGCCAGCGGTGACGCCGCATAAAAAATCCGCTCCGCCTCGCCACGCATCACGCGCGGATTCGTCGCCGACACTTCCCCGGACAACTCTTCGAGCGACCGCGCCGCCGTCTCCGCCAAGCGCGCCAGTTCGAGCGAATCCCGCGCCACCAACGCCACGCGCCGCATCGCCGCGCCACCAACGCCCGCCTGCTCCCGCGCCCACCACCGCCGCGCCGTCGCCTCGATCGGCGCGCCATTCGCCGCCCGCGCAAAATCCGCCA
>CAZUUP010000493.1:1794-3321 GCA_964623105.1 uncultured Akkermansia sp. | reverse complement strand
TGTTGAATCAACTCCGTGGAAATGAAAATCTCCCCGCCCTGCCCGCCCACCAAATCGTGACGCGGCATCAAGCGAAGACGCGCTCCGTCTCCCTCTCCTCCCTCCGAGGGAGGAGAGGGCCGGGGAGAGGAGGGCCGCTCCCGCCAGGATTGCCCCTCTCCCAAAACCTCTCCCGGCGCAACATCCACCGGCGCGAGCATCTCCTGATACAAACTCAGCGCCGCCTTCACCACCGACACCAACCCCGCCGCCGCGCCCGTGTGTCCGACCACATTCTTCGTCCGTCCCAGCACCTGCGCCGGCGGCCCCGCCGTCGCGCCCGCATCCGCGCGCCCGCCGCGCAGCAACGACGTCAACGCCGCGCCTTCCAGTGCGTCCTCCGCCGGATCACCACTCGCATTCGCCTCCACCAACCGCACATCCGCCCACGTCACTCCCGCCTCGCCGAGCGCCCGCCCCCACGACTCCGCGCACGCCGCCGCCGTCGGCACACCGCCGACCACGCCGCCGCCCGTCGCCATGCCCACGCCACGCAAAACGCCGTAAATGCGGTTGCCATCGCGTTGCGCTTCATCCAGCCGCTTCAACACCAGCGCCACCGCGCCTTCTCCCGGAATCACGCCGGCCGCTCCGAGTTCCGCCGCGAACTGCCGATGCGTCGCCGTCCCCGCCAGCGCACGCGGATCGCCCGCCAGCTCGACCGCGCCCACGAGCGCCGTGTCGAGTTCGCCCTGTTGCAACGCGCGCACCGCCACCGCCAGCGCGTGCAGCCCCGACGTGTCCTCGCTCGAAATCGTGTGACACGGCCCGCCCAGCCGGAACTCCCGCGCCAGCCGGCTCGCCACGATTCCGCCCAGCGCGCCCATCGTGCGATTCGCATTCAACGCCGGCCCCGCCGCATCGCGAAGCTGCGCCACCCAGCGCTCCATTTCCTCCGCCGAAAGCTCCCGCCCCAGCCGCCGCGCCCACTCCCGCGCGTGCTTCAGCATCGACCAGCGGAAGTGAAAATTCGTCGTCGCCAGATCGAGCGCGATGCCGACAAACACGCCCGTCCGCAGCCGGTCCATCGTCTCCAGCGCCGCGTCCGCGAACGCCCCCGCCGCCGCCTGCAACATCAACAACTGCTGCGGCAACA
Organism: uncultured Akkermansia sp.; assembly: GCA_964623105.1. GTDB lineage: Bacteria > Verrucomicrobiota > Verrucomicrobiia > Limisphaerales > BJHT01 > BJHT01. Next base: position 2,186 of record CAZUUP010000493.1, on the reverse strand, counting down.
TCTCCTCCAGCTCCTTCGGCGGAATGCGAAACCGGTCAATCGCCACCGCCACATCCTCGAGATAAAATCCCGGCACCGTCGACGAATTCACGGCCCCCATCGCGCCCGTCGCCGCGCCCAACGCCCTGATTTCACGACGCGCTCCGTCTCCCTCTCCTCCCCCCAAGGGAGGAGAGGGCCGGGGAGAGGAGGATCGATATGGCTGCCTGCTTCCTTCATTTGCGCCGACGCCAAACGCCGCCCGCTCCGTCGTCGGTTCCACCACCGCGCCACCGCCAAGCACACGCTCCTGAAATTCCCGCAAATCCCCCCACGGCCCCACGATCGCCTCCATCCCGACAATCGCCACCGGCACCGCCGCACTCCTGTAGGCCGGGTCCCCTGACCCGGCG
>CAZUUP010000493.1:0-1694 GCA_964623105.1 uncultured Akkermansia sp. | reverse complement strand
GCACCCGACAAATATTCCTCCACCAACACATGCGCATTGATCCCCCCGAAACCAAACGCGCTCACCGCCGCCCGCCGCGGCACATCCACTGCGCGCCGCCGCCACGGTTGCGCCGCCGACAGAATCTGAAACGGACTCTCCGCCAGTGGAATCTTCTCCGCCGCCCGCGTGAAATTCGGCACCGGCGGCAGCGTTTCATGGCGCATCGCCAGCAGCACCTTGATCAACCCCGCCGCGCCCGCGCCCGTGAGCAGATGCCCGACATTCGCCTTCACCGCGCCCAGCGCACACTGGCCCGCGCGCCACTTCGCGCCGCTCCACAGCCGCCGCAAACTCTCGAACTCCACCGCGTCCCCGACCGGCGTGCCCGTCGCGTGACACTCGATCAAATCCACGCTTTCCGGCGCCCAGCCCGCCTCCGCGTATGCCACCCGCATCGCGCGCAACTGCCCCTCCGAACTCGGCGCGAGCAGATTGCCCTCGATGTCATTCGACAACCCGATGCCGCGAATCACCCCGTAAATGTGATCGCCCGCCGCCTCCGCGTCCGCGAGCCGTTTCAACACCAGCATCCCCGAGCCTTCGCCGACGACCAGCCCGTTGCCCTGCGCATCGAACGGCGAGCACCGGCCCGTCGGCGACAACGCGCGCAACTGCGAAAAACCCATCTGCGTGTACAGCGAATCCGGCCGCGACAAACCGCCCGTCAACATCGCATCCGCGCGCCCCGCCAGCAGTTCATCGCACGCCAGCTTGACTGCATACAGCGACGACGCACACGCCGCATCCAGCGTGAATGCCCCGCCGCCCAGCCCCAACGCCCGCGCCAGCACCCCCGCCGGCAAGCCCGCGACGTAGCGGTTCAGCGGCCCAATGCGCAGCTTGTCAGAGCTTCCCGTCGGTCGTGCGCCACCTTGTTCCGCAAACAACTTCGCCTCGAACGCCGGCAGCAGCACCTCCTCGGCAAACGCCGACACACTCTCCGTCGGCAGCGCAATGTTCCCGATGATCACGCCCACCCGCTGCCGATCCACCGCCTCCGTTTTCGCATCGCGCCACGCCTGCCGCCCCGCGTGGAGCAGCAGATGAAACATCGGGTCCAAACTCCTCAGCAAATCCGCCGACAAATCCAACCCCGCCGCATCCAACGCAAAGCCTTCGATGAAGCACGCGCGCGTCGTGTAAACCTTGTCCGGCATCGGCCCTCGCGGATCGAGCACCTCCTCGGGACGCAAACTCCACCGCCCCGCCGGCACCTCGCGCGCCGTGTCCCGCGCCGTGCGCAAATTCTCCCAAAACGCCTCCAACGTCGGCGAGCCGGGAAAAATCCCGCCCAACCCCACGATCGCGATGGGCTGGTCAAACTTCATCGCGAACTCCGCATTGGGAAATTGTAGCGGGCCTGGCGCGACGTACCCATTCACCCTCACCCCAACGCTCTCCCGCCGGGAGAGGGAGGCCCTGTGACCGCCTCCCGAACAGTGCATCGTTCTCTTGCCAACGACCGCGTCCGAACCTTCTCCCTCTCCCAGCGGGAGAGGGTTGGGGTGAGGGAGAACGGCCCCAAACTCGCGACTCAGCTCCATCAACTCGGGGCATATCATTTGGAGTGCGTGGACTTGGCACCGCTTTCCCAAGGCCACTTGTCGCCGGCCAACCGAGCCAACCGCGCGAATGCAGACGGCCCCTCCGCC